>JAISBJ010000065.1 GCA_031266235.1 Puniceicoccales bacterium
AATTAAAATTTCCGCGATGTCAAGTTTTTTTTGAATATTTTTCGCTAAAAATTTTTTTTAAACTCGAATGCCCACGAATTCATTAAAAAATAGATCTCCCGCCGGCGAGGAATTTTGACTGTTTTTTGACTTTTGCCATGTTAAAATCTCCTCCACCAAAATTAAAATTTCTACGATGTCAAGCTTTTTTTAATATTTTTCGCCAAAAAATTCTTTTTAAACTCGAATGCTCACGAATTCATCAAAAAATAGGTCTCCCGCTGCCGGGCCGCTTCGCCACTCACTCCGTCGGACGCCGCTTCCCCGTTCCCGATCGCCACAGTCCAGTGGGCCTTATCGAAATGTAGCCAAATGGTCTTTTCGTTAGCCGCTTCCTTGTGAATCTCGTCGATGGAGTCGTAGTGGAACGTCTCGCCCTCCGCCGTAAACAGATCGCAGCCAAAACTCTCATCCGAACTCGTCACAATCATGTCCCGCGCCAATGCGTGGGCTACATAGGGTAATGCCGCCGTGTCCAACATTTCCCGCTCGCCGAATAGCCGCCCGATTTCATTCGGCGACGGCCCGAGCTCCGTCTGCTCAGCGCATTGTGCCGACCGATACTTCAGCTCCATGACCTCGTCGAAGCGAATCACTTCGGCGTTGGGCCGCAACCCGCGCAAAATCGCCCAAAATCCACCCTGGCCGTCGCGAGGGACGTCGTAGAGGGTGCGTTCGTACTCATGGATTACCTTCGGCGTACGCATTTTTTTTGAGGGGACTGCGCGCGGTCTACGACCGACGGGGACTGGAATCACCGGCGCAGTTGGCGCGGTTACTTCTTCGGCGGCCTCGATTTTTTCCTCTTTATCATTGGGCGGAGCAACGGCCGCTTGCACCGGTTTTTCTTCGGACTTTTTCAAATTTCTCTCCAAATGCAACTCGATGAGCTGCCAAGCCAGTATGCACACGGCGAACATCATTATCGCTGATGCGATGAGCCAGAACCAGATATTATTTTTTCTTTTCATAGGCCTGTTATTTTCTAATATAGTAATTGCTAAAAATTTTTCAAGGAAAATATTTCCGAAATCGATCGGTTGGCGAAGGGCGATTTTTTTTGCATATTTTTGCATATTTCTGTTGATTTTTTTAATTTGCACTATAAATAGAAAGTGGTGAATGTTGTCGCTCCGGGCCGGAATTTAATATTATTTTTCCGCAGATTTATTATTTTCCGATATAATAATTGCTAAAAAATTCTCAAGAAAAATATTTTCGAAATCGATCGGCTAATGAAAGGCGATTTTTTTGCATATTTTTGCAAATTTTCTGTTGACTTTCTCCAATTCGCACTATAAATGCGGCACGTTAATGAACGAAGCGGAGCAAATATGAAGCGATTGAATCTTGCGTTTAGTAATCGTACGGAAAAGGGGCGCCACCCGGCTTCCCGCCTACGTAAATTGGGGCGGATACCGTCCGTTATTTATGGCAAATCGGGGTCATTCCCGGTGAGCATCGACGACGTCGAATTCCGCATGTTGATGCGCCAGAAGGGCGATGCGGCGGCCACGGTCGAGCTCGTCGGCGATGACAAATCCGTCCTGACGATCATCACGGAAGTCCAGCGCAACACGATCACCGATCGCTTCATGCACGTCGATTTCCACGAAATTTCGGCGGGCGAAAAACTGACGACGACGGTCCCCGTTCACGTCAAGGGCGAGGCCTACGGCGTCAAAAACGAAAAGGCCATGCTCGAAATCGTGCGCCATCGAGTGGCGGTGCGCTGTCTGCCGGAACATCTAATCGAGCTCATTGAAATCGACGTGACGGAGCTCCGCGCGGGCCAAAATATCCAAATTAAGGATCTGCCGAAGTTCGAGGGCGTCGAGTATCCCGGCGACCCGAAGGGCGTGGTCATTGCCTGCATCGGCGAGGATAGTGCAGCCGGCGAAGGAGAAAAAAGCGAAAAAGATGCCGCAAAATAGCCCGCTAAATCATGTTTTTTAGAGCCGTCGTCGGCCTCGGCAACCCCGGTGCGGCCTACGAAAATACGCGCCACAACGTGGGATTTCGAGTGATTGATGGCTTCGCCAAAACTTTTGAAAATGCCGTTTGGCGGCGGGAGCGATCGATGGCGGCGGTCCTCTGCAAAATCCCGCGGCCCGACGACTCACTTCTTCTCGTCAAAGGAGACGATTTCATGAACCTCTCCGGGGGACCAGCGGCAAAAGTTTGCAATTTTTTTAAAATTCCCAGTACGGCAGTCGTGGTGATCTGCGACGACATCACGCTGGACCTTGGCCAAACGAAAATTACCGAGCGCTGCGGTTCCGCGGGCCACAACGGAGTCAAGAGCATTCTCGGTGCCATTGGTCCCGGTTTTGTGCGTTTTCGGGTGGGGATCGGACAGAAAAAAAATCCCGCCATGGAGCTGGCCGACTACGTTTTGAGTCGATTTGAGGCCGACGAGGCGGAAATTTTGTCAAAAAACATGCCAAATATATGTAATGGCCTGCAATTACTGCTTGACAAAGGCGTTTCGAGCGCCATGAATGTGGTCAACAGGAGTGTATGCAAACAAAATCTTACCGAGCAACAATGATCCTCGACACGCGCAATTTTCAGGATTCCATGGAGGCGCTGATCGAAAATATCAAGGCGAAATTAGTGGAAGCGGGGGCTATAATTACGGCGATTACGAACAGGGGCCAGTTAAAATTCCGGCGTGTGACAGACCGCAAATTTCCGGCGGGCATATATTTACAGGTTGCTTTTGAGGCGCCTGCGGGGGCTCCGGGGGTGATTCGTTCCAAATTCCGCCTCGATTCGACGGTCAATCGGGTATTTATTGAGAGCAAATAATGGCTTCTTTCAACAAAGTTATTCTGCTGGGCAATTTGACGCGCGACCCCGAGATGCGCACGACGAATAGCGGTCTTTCCATTTGCAAATTAGGCATTGCGATGACGCGCATGGCGCGTGGGAGTGACGGCGAGAGCCGGGAGGAGGTGGTATTTGTGGACGTGGACGCGTACGGAAAGCAGGCGGAGGTGATCGGTCGTTATTTTAGCAAGGGGAAGCCCATTTTCATCGAAGGTCGGCTGCGTTTGGACCAATGGGAGTCGGCGTCGGGCGAAAAACGCAGTAAATTAAACGTTGTTTTGGAGAATTTTCAATTTGTGAGCAGCGCGCGTTCCGACGACGATGGGGGCAGTAGCGACGCGAATTTTTCGGGCACATCGAACTTTGGCGCATCGAATTTTACTCCTGCGGCGGTGGCGGCCAAGAACAGCGGCACGGCAGGAGAAGGGGCGGCGGCGGCTCCCGAAAATGCGTTCGATGAGGACGTCCCCTTTTAATTTATGTAAAAATTTGACACTAATTTTAAAATTATGGCTACGACGGACATTTTATTACTGCAGAAGGTTGAGCATTTGGGTTACGAAGGCGACGAGGCGACGGTGCGTGCGGGGTATGCGCGGAATTATCTCCTGCCGAGGGGTTTTGCGATTCCGGTGACGCGTGCGAATCGCAAGCAAATCGAGGCGTTGCGGGCTCGGCGGGCAGAGCGCGAGGCGAAGGAATTGCAGGCGGCGCGGGCATTGGCGGAGAAAATTCGGGCGGCGGAGATACTATTTGTGGCCAAAACTGGCGAGAAGGGGAAGATGTTTGGAGCGATTACGGCCGCGGATTTGGTGCGAAAGTTTGGCGAGCAGGGTATTATAATTGAGCGAAAAAAGGTTCATTTGGAGCCGATTAAGCACGCGGGTTCGGCCTGCGCGAAGATTAAATTACACCACGAAATTGCCATTGATTTTACATTTGAGATTGTTTCGGAGGAATCGGGTATGCGGTCATCATCGCAAAAAAAAACTTGACGATTCCGTCTAAAATTTAAGTTTTTAGGCCATTTTGCGGGCATAGTTTAGCGGTAAAATCTTAGCCTTCCAAGCTAGTGTCGTCGGTTCGATTCCGTCTGCCCGCACCCCGCGGGGTGATTTAGATTTTTCATTAATTCGAAATGAACGATTTCGAAAATGTTTTACGGCTGCGACTGATTTCAGTATACTTCAAGTCCGCTTTGTTCTTGACCTACCGAAAATTGACATCTGCGAATTATTTACTAATTTCCAAAGAATATTTTTAAAATTGTAAGCTTTTCTCA
>JAISBJ010000031.1 GCA_031266235.1 Puniceicoccales bacterium
CTCCCGTCGCAGGATCAGGCGATCCCCCAACTCATGGAGCGCCTCGCCAAAGAAATTTGTGCACTTTTGGTCAATATTTGGTAAACGGAGTGACGCAGATGGAAGACTTTCCAACAGCCCAAAAAGCTAGCAATTTACGGGAAAAATCGAGTGTGAATAGGGTTTTTTTAGATTTGTCGCCGGAAGAAGCGGCCGCCGTCGAAAGGGCGTTTTCCGAGGAGGAGCAGGGGCCGTGGGTGATCGAAAAAACGGACCAGCAATGCCAGTTGTGCGGATATTTTGACGGAAATTTTCAAGAATTTTGGCAACTTTTACAAACGCGAATCCCCCTGCTCGCCGCGAAAACACTGGCCCGCGAGGAGCTCCCCGCCCGCGAGTGGCAGGAGGAGTATAAGCGATTCCTAAAGCCTTTCCAGCTGGGCTGCCTGCACGTCGTCCCCGCCTGGGAGCGGCTCAGTTACCCGGTGCCGGACGGCCAATTTGCCGTTTATTTAGACGCCGAAATGGCTTTCGGGACGGGTGCCCACGAGACGACGAAATTGTGTTTGGCGCGCATCGTGGACTACAGAAATTTGTTTAAAAGCACGCTATTTTTGAAAAAAATGATCGATGTCGGCTGCGGTTCGGGGATCCTCTCCATAGCGGCGGCAAAACTCGGCTTCGGGCGCGTTTACGGCTTCGACAATGATCCGGAGGCGGTCAAGATCAGCGAAAAAAATGCGCGGGAAAACGGCGTATCGACCATTGAATTTTCTGTGGCGGGCATAAGTGCGGGGATTTTGGGGTACCAGGCGGACCTCGTCGTTGCCAATATTTTGGCGCCGGTCTTGATTGCCCACGCGTCGCTGCTGGTTAACACCGTCAAGCGCTACGGCATTTTGTCGCTGAGCGGCATACTCGACGGGGAGGTGGAGGCGGTCAAAACTGCATTTACGCCGCTGGTGGAGCGCCATTGGGACGGCTCCATTTCCAACACAAAAACGATGGGCCAGTGGAGCGAAATCGCCTACATTCGGACCTAAATGCTCTCTTCTACGGGCCAGTGTGCCGCAAATTTATTGACCTCGGCGGCAAAAATGTTAAATTTTTTCCGTGGGAAAATGTGGCAAAACGGGATTGCTTTTTTATTTTGGGATTGTAGGTTTATTGGCGAATGGCGCGGCGGCGGAAAACTCCGGCGCGCCCAAGGGAATAATCATTACGGAGAATCAAATCGCTGTGCTGCGGGCGATCGCCGACTTTCTTTTCTCGACGGGGAGAGACACCGGAGATTTGGAAGCTACTAACGCCAAAAAATTGAGTGAACAACAGGGAAAACAGGAGAAAGTGATTCAAGGGGTGCTGCCGGCTGAATCTGAAAAAAATTTAAAAGTAGGCGTCTTGCGCGGCAATTTACCCCTCGCGGACATGCGCGACGGAAAGCCCGTGGGTTTCGAAATCGATTGGCTAAAACTGCTTCTTGAGGGAGAGGCGGTCACTTTGGAATTTACTTCGCTCGACGCCGCCGGAGTCGGAAAGGCCATGGAGGCGGGCACGGTCGACGTCGTCGTGGGCGGTTGTGTGAAATCCCAAAATGATCTTCCAGGCCGCAGCGAAAGTTATTTAAATGCGGACATTGTCGCTGTTTTTGAGAAAAAATTCACAAAAAATTCACAAAAATTTTCCTTTTCCGGAAAAAGTATCGGCGCAATTGACGGCTCCTCCGAAGAAACTTTTATGCGCAATGCCGGTGTCGCGGACGCAAAAATAATCACCTTTCCCTCCAATGACGCCATGGTCGCCGACTTATTAAAAGAAAGTAAAAATCCGGGCGAAAGTATTGATGTTTTTTTAACCAATAGCCACGTTGCGCGGGATATGGTAGCGAGATATCCGGAGTTGAAATCGCAGTCGCTCGGAGAAAAACGGGAGGTCGTTATTCAAACGCAAAAAGGTTCGCCGTGGCGGGAGGCGCTCGATCGGAGGATAAAAGAGTCAGTCGGGTCGCAAAAATTTTTGGAGTTGAAGCGCCGCTGGAATTTGGAATGATTTAGGTTTGAAGATTTGTGAAATCGTGCATGGTAGGGGCTATGCGTGATTGCCGGATGAGTGCGTGGAGTCTGTTCGATTACTTCAAATTCCTCAAAAAAACCAAGAAAGATGTGGCCATCGCGATCGTTATGGGGGTGATTCGCGGCCTGTCGAGCGGCTTTGGCATCCCCGTTATCCTCAAATATTCCTCGAGCATCCTGTTTGGCGACCAGGTAGTCGACGGCGTTGTGCTGACAATGCTTGCACTATTGCCCATGTTTGTTATGTTTGTTCGAGGGGTTTCCGGGTTTTTGAGTTCCTACTATTTTTCGGCTTGCGGGCAGCACATCGTGGAGGAGTTGCGCATGATGATTTTCCAAAAAATTCAGCGGCTACACGTCGGGTTTTTCAACGACTGTCCGCCGTCGGAGCTGATCTCCCGCTCCATCAACGCCAGTACCATCATTCAGAGCAATTTGGTTGACATTTCCCTCGACATCATTACGCAGCCAATGGCGCTTTTGGGGGCGATCGGCTATTTGATTTACCTCTGCGTGGAGGAGTCGGACCTGGTTATTTTACTTTTATTTTTAACGGCTTTACCACTTTTTATCTTTCCGATCCGGAAGATTGGGCAGCGATTGCGGCGGAAGTCGGGGCAGATGCAGGGGCGGACCGCGGAGATTATCAATCGGCTCAACCACAATTTAGCGGCGATCAAGGAGGTGCGGGCGTTTGGATTGGAGAAGCAGGAGGTGGGGAGCTATCGGCGGGCGTGCCATGCTTTTTCGGACGCCTTTTTGAAGGTCATAAAATACCAACTGATCGTGGCGCCGCTCGTCGAAATTGTTTCGGCCGTTGGCGTAGGTTTTGCGATGTTTTACGCCTACGAGCGCGGATTGAAGCTGGAGGTTTTCATGTCTTTGGCGATGGCGCTTTATTTTGGCTACGATGCCATCAAGCGTTTGGGGGACATCAGCAATAAGATTCAGACCAGCATAGCGGCGGTGGACCGGATCGAAGCGATTTTGAACGAGCCGGAGAAAATTGTGGATCCGCGGAATCCGGTGTGCGTCGGGAAGTTGCGGGGTGACATTGCATTTCGCGACGTCGTCTTTTCCTACGCGAAGAATCGTGAAGTTTTAAAAAAAATTAACATAGAAATGGCTCACGGCAGGACTTACGCCCTCGTCGGGGCGAGTGGTGCGGGGAAATCGACTTTTGTCAATATGATTTTACGTTTTTACGATCCGGACCAGGGGAGTATTTGCATAGACGACGTCGATCTGCGGGAGATGGCGAAGGCCGATTTGCGCCGCAATATTGGCTACGTGCCGCAGGACCCCGCGCTGATTAATGACACAATTTTTAACAATATCACTTGGGGGAAGCCCGGTGCTTCGGAGGCGGAGGTGATCGAGGCGTCCCAGAAGGCTTACGCCCACGATTTTATCCTGCAGATGGAGAGCGGCTACGACACGATTATCGGCGAGTCCGGCAATTGTTTGAGTGGGGGGCAGCGGCAGCGGCTCGCGTTGGCCCGCGTATTTCTCCGCGATTCCCCGATTTTAATTTTCGACGAAGCGACGTCGGCGCTAGATTCCGAGAGCCAGCAGGCGATTTACCGGGCGATTAAAAATTTAGCAAATGATAAAACAATTATTATGATTTCCCACCGATTCAGCATGATGTCGATCGTCGACGAGGTACTCGTTTTTTCCCACGGGAGGATCGTCGAGAGCGGGTCCCATGGAAATTTATTGGCCGGCGACACTTTGTATCGCAAATTGTACGAAAAACAGCAGGTAATAGAGACATGAGGATCGGCGAAGGTAAAATTTTGGTCACAGGCGGCGCGGGCATGATCGGCAGTGCCGTCGTTTGGGCGCTCAACCGCTTGAATCTGGAAGACATCGTGGTTTGCGACCGGCTGTCCGACGATGATCGCTACAAAAATCTTATACCTCTGCGCTTCGGCGATTACGTCGACGCGGACGACCTGTTGACTTACTTGGCGGAGCCGGAAAACCGCACCATTAAAACGATTTTTCACTTGGGGGCCTGCGCCGATACGACCGAGACCGATGGCCGATTTTTAATGAAAAATAACTTTGAATTTACAAAAAATTTGGCACAATTTGCGGCGGGACGCGGGATACGCTTCGTCTACGCTTCTTCGGCGGCGACCTACGGCGATGGCGCTCAGGGGATGGAGGACGGCGAATCGGACCTGAAAAAATTGCGCCCGCTGAATATGTACGCCTATTCTAAACATTTATTTGACATTTACGGCCGCTCGCGGGGGCTGAAATTGTATGCCGCGAAGTACTTCAACGTCTTCGGGCCCAATGAAAATCACAAGGCGCACATGGTGAGCATGGTGGCGCGCGCCTACCGGCAGATTCGCGAGACGGGGACGGTCCGGCTCTTCAAAAGTTACCGCCCGCAGTACGCCGACGGCTGCCAGCGGCGAGATTTTTTGTACGCCAAAGATGCGGCCCAGATGACCGTTTTTTTGGGGGACGTCCCGGAGAAAATCGATGGGCGCGAGACGTCTGGGATTTACAATTTGGCGTCCGGCGTGGCGAGTACGTGGCTCGAGTTGGTCGATCCGGTTTTTAAAATTTTGGGTAAGCCGCCCCGCGTCGAATTTATCGAAATGTCGGAAAATTTACAAAAAAAATACCAATATTTTACTTGCGGTGATATCAAAAAATTGCGTGCGATTGGCTACGCGGCTGCGCTAACGCCCCTGGAAGAGGCTGTGGCGGACTATGTTTCGAATTATTTGCTCCCCGGGAAGCGCCTGGGCGAGTAGCGCCGGGAAATTATGACTGCGCCGTCGCCAAAGGAAAAAAAGAAAATTCAGAAGAAAATTTTACAATTGCGAGCGGAAATCGATCGCCACGACCGCCTCTATTATAAGGATTCGCGGCCGGAAATCTCCGATTTTGAGTACGACTGTTTGAAAAGCGAGCTGTCGCATTTGGAGTCGCTGTTGCCGGAGACGGCCAGCCAGACGGGGCCCGGCGACGATCGCAGCGGGCATCTGCTGACGCGTAAACATTATTTGCCCATGCTGAGTCTGGAAAATACTTATAATTTGGCGGAGGTTTTCGAGTTTGACGCGCGCATCCGCAAATTGCTGGCGACGGAACGGGACGTCGAATACGTCGTGGAGCCGAAAATCGATGGCCTGGCCGTGAATTTGATCTACGAAAACGGCGAGCTGAAATATGCGTTGACGCGCGGCAATGGCGTCGAAGGCGACGACGTGACCGATAATGTAAAAACGATCGCCGGCCTGCCGCTGGCACTCGAAAATGTCCCCGAACGCATCGAGATCCGCGGCGAAGTGTATATAAATCATGAAATTTTCCAAAAAATTAACGAAAAGCGGCGGCATTCCGGGGAAACGCCATTCGCCAATGCGCGGAATTTGGCCTCTGGGACGTTGAAGTTGATGGACAGCGAGGAGGTGCGGGCGCGGCATTTGAAAATTTTGCTGTACGGCCTTGGCGTGGGTAATTTTTTAAAAAAGCAGTGCGAAATTTATGAATTTTTACAAAAATTTGGCTTTCCGTCGCAGAAATTTTACATAACTTGCGAAAAAATGGGCGACGCGGAGGCGATCATTGGGCGATTGGGGGCCATGCGCGATCGGCTACCCTATGCGACCGACGGCGTCGTGTTCAAGGTCAACGACTGCGCGCTGCAGGAGCGGCTGGGGGCGACGGCGAAGGCTCCCCGCTGGGCGTTTGCCTACAAATTCGAGCCCGAGCGCGCGGAAACCGTTTTGCGGAATGTCGTTTTTCAGGTGGGTCGGACGGGGGTTGTCACGCCGGTAGCGGAGTTGGCGCCGGTCAATTTGTCGGGCTCGTGGGTATCGCGGGCGACGTTGCACAACGCGGACGACGTGGCCAAGAAGGACATTCGCGTTGGCGACACGGTGATTGTGGAAAAATCGGGCGAAATTATTCCGGCCATCGTCGGCGTGAAATTGGAAAATCGGCCTCCGGGCGGTCTGGAGCCGCTGAATTTCCCCAGGAATTGTCCACGTTGCGGGGCGGCGCTCGTGCGTTTGGCGGACGAGGTGGCGTGGCGTTGTCCCGGCGGGGATTGCGCGGAGCAGGTGGTGCAAAAAATCGTTTATTTTGCTTCGAAAACGGCGATGGACATCGATGGTTTAGGGGAAGCCGTTGTGAGGGGGCTGGTCGAGAGCGGCAAGCTGAAAACGGTTGCCGACATTTATGCGCTGGCCAAGGAGGATTTGTTTGTATTGGAAAATTTTGGTGATAAATCCGTAAATTATTTACTTTCTGCCATTGAGCGCAGTAAAAAAACGGCGCTGTGGCGGCTGATCAACGCGCTGGGGATTCCGGCGATTGGCGAAAAGACGGCGAAGGATTTGGCCCAATATTTTCGCGACTGGGCCACTTTAGAGGCGGCGTCGGCCGAAGAATTGGAGCATGTCCGCGGCGTTGGTAAAAAAGTTGCGCAGGGGATTTTTGATTATTTTCGCAGCGCGAGAAATGTAAATTTAATGGGAAAAATACGGCAAATCGGCTTCACTTTCGCAGATTCTGCTGCCCATTACAACCCCAATTTTTCGCAAAAAATATTTGTATTGACAGGAACTTTACAGCAATTTACGCGTCATCAAGCCAGGGAATTGATCGAAAAAAACGGCGGTTCCGTCGTCGGCGCGCTGTCGGCTAAGGTCGACGTCCTAGTCGCTGGGGCCGACGCCGGCCAAAAATTAGCCGCTGCGAGGGAAAAAAATATCGAAATTTGGAGTGAAATGGACCTCGTCGAAAAGCTGTCGGCGGAATGATATTTTACGAATTTATAACCATTTTTAAATATCTGTGTCGAGCTGCCAGTGACCTTCCTTCGGAGCGCGATAGACCGGCTCTTTGGGCGACTCCTTCGAGCGGCTGCGGATCGGTGTGCCGCCCGGCGATAGGATGTTGGCCGTGACAAAAATAAGTAAATTCTTCTTCTGCGTCGTCTCGCCCTTCGACCGAAATAGCTTCCCAATCAGAGGAATGTCGCCGAGAAGCGGGATTTTGTCGTGGACTTCCCGGATCTCCTCCCGCGTCAATCCCCCCATCACTACCGTCGCCCCGTCGTAAATGGTCACCTCCGTTTGGATCTCGCGCGTGGAAAATATGGGCTGGTAAAACCCCGGCGGAACCTGAACCGTCGTGCCCCCCTGTATGGCAAGGCTGCGGCCGCCGTATTCCATGAACCCTTCGAATTCTGTTACGCGCGGCGCCAATTGTAAACTGATGCAGCTGTTCTCCTCGACGATGGGCGTGACGTTCATCTCGACGCCCACATTGCGCGTTTGGAAATCGCTGGGCGTGCCCGCCGTGATCGTTACGCCGGCGGAGTTGGCATCGCCGGTCCCCACATCCGACGAAATTTCTCCGTAAGTTTTGGGGTAAATGAATTCCTGGGCGACCACAATTTTAGCCGTTTTCCCAGAAAGTACCGTCAATTTCGGGGCGCTCATCAGGTCGGAATTGGACTGCTGTTCCAATGCCCGGAGGGTGAGATTCAGATTAATGCTGTCGCTGATGACGCCCTTGATGTTGAGTAAGTCGATCGCCGATGCCCCCAAATTCAGGCCGCCGGGGAACGTCGGAGTGGAACTGGGAATGGGAATTTCATCTCTCTTCGCCCCGTTAGCGTCTTTGAATACGATGGAGCCGTCTCCGCTAGACGCATTTTTGATTGTAAATGCTTCGCTAAGCGGTCGTAAATTATTGTTGCCGTTCTGTTGAGTGCCCAGCGTGGCGGTTCGAGAAAAAGCGGGGTTAGCGCCGGCCGCTCCCCGGTGGATGAAACTGGAAGCCCAGCCCAATTGCAATTCGTCGAGCTTCCCCTGGGCGATTTCGATGAATTTTGTCTCGATTTCAACCTGCCTGGTTTGCTCGTATTTGGCGAGAATTTCCTGGACGCGCTTGATATTGCGGAGCGTTTGGGTGACGATGAGCTGCGATCCGTCGAAGGCCAGATTGCTGCCGGTGGTGCTGGAGAAATTGACGCCCGCTTTTTGTAAAAATTCTTTGAGAAGGCGCTCCTCTTCCGCGCTGGAGTTGGCGCCGGCGGATTCCTTTTTTTTGTCCTTGTCGCCGCCGGAATTGCCGCTAAGGCCGGTCATGCGGATGATGGCGGAACGCGAAATTTTGAAGAATTTTGTTACAAGATTTTCCAAAATGCCGCCCTCCGCTTTGCGAAAAACGATGACTTCATCCTCGATGTCGAACTGGTAGGAGCTGGCTTTGGCGATGAAATTCAGGATTTTGTCGAGGGGCATGTTGTTGAGATTGAGCGTGAGCGTCGGCTCCGCGGCATTCTGCGTGAGCATGACCACCATGTTTATATCGCTTTTTTGCTGGTTTTTTACATCCGGATCGCACTGCTCCGAAAGCGCCGTGAGCGCATTGATGGCCTGGGTCAGCGGCGTGTTGCTCAGGGAAATTTTGGGAATAATGATGCGATTGAGGCGTTGGAATATCGCGCTCGACGTTTCTTGATCGCCCTCCGCTTCGACGTTTTCGAGGGAAATTTTTGGCGTTTGCCAGGTATCTTGGACGCTTTTCAGCAGGATATCCCGCGCTTCTTTGGCGTTACTCGGGAAGTCGGCGCCGGGCTCCAATTGTCTTTGTTTGACGTAAGTTTCGATGGCGCGGGCCTGCTTATTTTGGGGGTCGCTCCGCAATATGCTTTTGGCGATCGCGAAAGCTTCTTCGTTGTCGCCGACGAGCAGCAAAGATCGTGCCTTTAGGGCGAGGTAATTGATTCTTTTTGGCGAAATTTTTACCGTTTCGGCGCTATTTTCGGATTGATTTTCGATTAATTTTACTGGAATTGGTGATTCTTTTACAGGCTCGGCGACGGATTTTTTTGGCAGAGAACTGGTGATATTTTTAGATTGATTTTCGATTAATTTTACCGGATCTGATGATTCTTTTACAGGTTCGGCGGCGGATTTTTTTTGCGGAGAATCAGTGGTGTCGTCGGGCTGACTTTCTATTAATTTTGTCGGCGCTGTTTCGGAAATATTATTTGAAATTTCAGTAAAATTTTCCGAAACTTTCGCTTCGGAAATATTCTGATCTGAATTTTGGATAGCATCGGCAGACGATTCGACGAAATCCTTCTTTTGAAAAGACCACTCGCTTTGTGGCGGCCCCGCAAGCTCAGTTACCTCAGGCTCAGCCTCCTTTAGCGCTACTAAAACCTCGCCAAAATATAGGCATCCCACCGTAAATAGTAATAAGAAAAACCTAAACCACATCCTCTATCCCCAACAATCGAATCACCTAATTTAAGTCAAATGACCTGCGATCGGCTATACCCCTAGTAAAAATGTGGAAAAAGTCAAGGTTTTTTTATAAATTCTGTAGAAATGCCTTCGTGCCCGCTAAAATAGAGCCCACCGCTAAACATGTAATTAACATGCCAGCCAGCTTTTCAATGACTTTTAAAACGGGTGGCGTGAGGTACTTCGAAAATTTACAACCCAGAAAAAATGAAAGGTAAACTAAAATGACTAAAACGAAAAGCGCTCCGTAAAAAACCAAGGTGTGGGCAATGGAATTCGGTAACGCCATGCGCTTCACCAAGGTCGCCGTGATCACCCCCGGCCCCACAAATAGCGGCGTCGCAAGCGGGGTAATGACAAAACTAAACGGATTTTTATTGCCCTCGTCGGACTCCTGTTGGTCGTCGGATCCCTTGGCCAATATCATAGTTACCCCAATTGTAAATAAGTAAAGCCCCCCACCTATCCGAAACGCTTCGGTCGAAATGTGAAAAATGTCGTCGAGAATGATTTTTCCAAAAAAAGCAAATACAAACAGTAAAATCCCGCCCACAAGACAGACTTGGCGCGAAATTTGTAGCCGCTCCGCAATGGTACAATGGCGCGTCAGCCCCAGCATAATAGTGATGGCGGTCGGCGGGTTCGTGACGACGTACATGTAGGTGATGATCTCAAAAAATAAATCTAAAAACGACAAATCGCTGCTCATATTTTTACTTTGCTCTATTTCAATTTTTAAGATTCTTTTTCAAGCTTTTTTTCATTGGGCTGCGTTTTTTCCGTTGGCGGCGTACCGTCTGCGGGCGTTTCTTCATTTGGTTTTTGTTTTTTGGGCCGGCGTAGACGCGGATTGCCGCTCGGTTTGGTCTGGAAATCGCCGTGTTTGACCAGCTCGTACACGCTTTTGCCCTCGATGGTCTCGTATTTCAGGAGGGCATTGGCGAGTTTTGCGAGCAAATCGTAGCGCTCGCGGAGGATTTGGTGGGCGCGGTTGTATTCGTTTTGAATTGTTTTAGCAATTTCGTTATCAATTTTTTGGGCGGTTTGTTCGCTGTAATTTTGCTGGCGGGCGATCTCCTTGCCGAGGAAAATGTGGTCCTGATTCTCCCCGTAGGCGACGGTCCCGAGGTCGCTCATCCCCCAGTCGCAAACCATCCGGCGGGCGAGTTTAGTGGCCGATTTGATGTCCGCGGCGGCGCCACTCGTCAGCTCCTGGAACTCGATTTCCTCCGCGACGCGCCCACCCATGGAACAGCAAATATTGTTTAAAATGTTGGTTTTGGAATAATTGAGAATATCTTTTTTTGGGATAAACATGGTGCTGCCGAGACTTTGGCCGCGGGGTAGAATGGTCACTTTGTGGACCGGTATGTCGCCGGTATCGATGACCGCTTGGATAATCGCGTGGCCGGCCTCGTGGAATGCCGTAATTTTTTTGTCCTTCGTATCCATGAGTCTGCGGCGCTCGCGTCCGTAGGCGATTTTGTCGTAGGCCTCGCCGATTTCGGGGCGGTCGATCTCCTTGCGGTCGTAGCGCGCACAGAGCAACGCCGCTTCATTGAGTAAATTTTCGAGGTCGGCTCCGGAAAATCCGGATGTGTGGCGGGCGATTTCCTTCAAACTGATATGCGTTTTCAATTTGAAGCGTTTGGCGTGGACTTTTAGAATGGCGAGGCGGCCGAGCAGGTCGGGGATATCGATGACCACTTGGCGGTCGAAGCGTCCGGGGCGGAGTAGGGCGCTATCGAGGACGTCGGGGCGGTTAGTCGCCGCAATGACGATCACGCCGGTATTTTCTTCGAAGCCGTCCATTTCGACCAGAAGGGAATTTAAAGTCTGCTCCCGCTCGTCGTTCCCCCCGCCGATGCCAGCCCCGCGATTGCGGCCGACGGCGTCAATTTCGTCGATGAACACGAGACAGGGCGCACTTTTGCGGGCTTGTTCGAAGGTATCGCGGACGCGGGCGGCTCCCAGGCCGACGAACATCTCCACGAAATCCGAGCCGCTCATGTTGAAAAAAGGGACGTTGGCTTCACCGGCGATGGCCCGCGCCAGCAGCGTTTTACCGGTTCCCGGCGGCCCAACCATCAGGCAGCCCTTGGGGATTTTAGCACCAATATCCCTAAATTTTTGCGGATTTTTTAAAAAATCGACGATCTCAGCCACCTCCTCCTTCGCCTCCTCGTACCCCGCGAAATCCTCAAATGTCTTCGTGTGCTTGTCCTTCGAAACGAGTTTCGCCTTGCTTTTCCCGAACGATAAAGCGCTGCGATTGACGTTTTTGATCTGGCGGAAAAAAAAGAAATAGATGAAAAAAATGATGATGAGTAGCGGCAAAATACTCAGCAAAACGGATATCAGGAGGCTGTTATTGGAAACTTCGCGCCACACATTGGAAGAGGCGATGAGGTCTTCGAAGCGGTAGTCCGTCAGCCTGCCCTCTGCCTCAAAGAGAACGAAGTCGCGGGTTTGGCCGTTGAGGAGCTTGACGGGTGTTTTTACGCTCGCTTTTCCGTAGAGGATGTGCCATTTTTCGCCCTTCGACGGGTCCGATTTGATGAAACCTTCGCGGATTCTCCCCTGCTTGGAAGCTTCGATGGTCTGGGAAATCGTCCAATGTTCCTTCAGCGAGGCGCTCGCGTTGTAGACGTCCCACAGAAAACACATGGCTAAAATAATAACGAGCCACACCGCTAGAGCGTGCCAGCGATTGTTATTTTTTTTTAAATTAGATGAGCCCATTGCGCGCGTCTCCCCTAGGGCATGGATTTTTTTACCTCTGTCGACGAAAAAGTGATCCGCAGCGCATAATTCTTTTGGACTTTTGCGGCGTCGGCGGGGGGGAGATGGGGGACCCAGAGGATGGCGCCGCGTTCGTCGCAGAGCACGGGGAGCGTGGAGCGTTGGTTGGCGGGGATTTTTTTTTCGGAAAAGAGTTTTTTGAGGGATTTTGTCGGGGCGTTGATGGGGCGGTATTGGTCGCCGGGCAGCCGCGCCCGTATAAAAATTTTGGTATTATTTTCGCCGCTAATGTAAATAACGGAAGTATTTAAGTTTTCGCCGGGGAAATTTTGCGGAGGGAAGGGCACGATCGCGCGCGTCAATTTGTAGCCCGTGGGCAAGTATACCGTTCCCCATTGCCAGTATTTAAAATTTATTTCAAAAAAATTTGAAAATTTAGTTTTTTTATGTAAAATTTTGCCATTAATTTCGACAAAAATTTTAGGCTTGACACTTATTTTTGCGGAGCGATTTTGGGTGACAGCTGTGAGGATTTGTTCGAAGCAGGGGCGAGTTGGCGGCGAATCGTGCAGCCAGCGTTGGATTGCGCGGCGGATAATGGCGGGGTGCGCGACGGCTTGGAGGTCAAGTTTTTGGGGATTTGAACACAGATTTTCGGCCATTTGATTGAGGCAGGAGGCGTCTTCTTCGAGGTAGCGGTGGGCGAGGAGGAATCCCGATTTCCAGTCGCGCTCCCTAAAAATGAAGCCTAGAAGCGGCATGATTTTGCGGATCCGATTGCGCAAATAGCCCTCGCTTTGGTTGCTGGAGTCCTCACGCCAAGGGATGCGATTTTTTGTAAAAATATCAATAATTTCTTGTTTAAAAACGGAGATGAGCGGGCGCAGGCGACGGGTGCCGTCTCGGACGGGTTGGCAATTTTTTGGAGCGGCGATTTTCGCGCTGCCGCGGGCGAGGCGCATGAGCATAGTTTCGACGACGTCGTCCGCGTGGTGAGCTAAAAAGAGGAATTTGCTGCCGATTTCAGCCATTATTTGCGAAAAAAATGTATAACGAGCCGCTCGCAATGCGTCTTCGGAAACGGGGCCTTCGGAACGCTTTTCCGTGAAAAATGCTACGCCCAAAGCACTCGCCAAATGGCTAACAAATCGCGCGTCGTCGTCCGTTTCTCGGCCCCTCGTATTGTGATTATAATAGAGAATAGCGAGTCGATCTGCGGGGAATTTCGCCGCTAAAGCGAGCGCCAAACAAACGGAATCTATCCCCCCAGAGCAGGCGATACACAACCGATCATTCGGAGAAATGGCGGGAAAAATGCCTAGCCGCGCCCCGATCTCCCGATCCACAACTCGCGCAAATTCCTGCCACACATCATCCACACGCCCCATCATGGTAAAAAAGGAAACTCTCGTCAAATCATTTCCCTAAACCCCACGACAAAGCTCGCAAAAATAATCTCTCTAACAGAAAAGTTAGACGCTCTGGCAACGAAAACGTTCAAAAATTTTTATTTTTTTTATCCTCCGCCGCGGAAATTTTACGCCTCGCGCCCCAGAAGAAGGTGGCGGTTGACGATCGATATGCCGCTGAGCATCGCGCCAATAATCCCCAAAAATCCTTGGTCCGTGCCGCATAAAAATAGGTTTTTGATTGGCAAAATGCCGTCGTAAATCTTCTGCGGCGAACCGTAAATCGCTCCGTTGATGCGCCCCGTAAAACGCTCGACGGTCAGCGGCGTGAAAAAATCGCGGTCCAGCAAATTGCTCTTCCACGTCCCAAAATCGACGTATTTGTCGCCCAAAATCCTGACCGCCTGCTCCGTCAGCCTGTCGAAACATTGCCGCTTCATCGACTGGTAATCCGCCCCGGAAAAAGCCCGCCATTTCTCGTAATTCGCCAGCGCCGTGACCCGCAAAATGCCCTCCCTGAGCGACTGGTTGCCGCCGTAGCGGAAGTTGTTGGGGAGGCAGATGACGCCGGACGATAGCGCGATCGCGTCAGCCGCTTTTTTGTAGGAAAAATGCGGGTTTTTCTCGAAAAAAATGATCGTGTCATTCCAGCCGTATTCCTGCGGCTGCCGGTCGAAAATGGCGATGGCCTCGCAAAAAGATAGCTGCCCTTTGGGCGTCGCTTCGAAGCGGTTTTGGTCGTAAAGTTTGACGGTTTCCGGGTAGCCGATGGTCGACAAAACGCTGTCGCACTCGATAAATTCGCCGTTGGAAAGCTGGACGCCCGCCACTTTGCCACCCGTCGTCTCAATGCGCTGGACCTGGCACTTTAGCCGCTTTTCGCCGC
>JAISBJ010000073.1 GCA_031266235.1 Puniceicoccales bacterium
GAAAGCCCATTTGCTGACGGGCTTTTGAAGTATTCACACTCGAGGCGGTGGCATTCCCGTGGAATCAAATTGGGGCATGAAACAACCAAGCCTTGTACTTCGCATGTGATCTGTGGCCGTCAGATACAGGCAACCAGCAGTGAATTTAGTAAACTTCTTGGAGTAAAAACATTACAAAACTCGTTCGCTAAAAGAACGGGCTTAATCTTCTTTACTTTTATTTAACATTCGCTGGAGCCGATGCAGATGCTGCTGTTGATGTAGCTGCTGGCGCAGGTGTTTCGGGTGTATTGGTAATGCTGTGGATAGTAATTGTAAATTCCAAAACAGACCCTCCGGGGACCGAACCAAAACTCTCATCGCCGTAACCTAAACTGGGCGAAATAAAAAGATGCACTTGGCCGCCTTGCCCCACCAATTGAACCCCCTGCACAAAACCAGGCATCGTCTCTCCCAAATTTAATTCGACATTCTCTCCACTATCAATAATTACGCCATTACATTTCCCCGTGTAAGAAACCTTTACTGTAGAAGTTCCAGTAGCGCGGACGCCGTCTCCAAGAGCAACAATCTCAAAAACGATCCCATTTTCCGTACGATATCCCGGCTCTTTAGCTTGCTTTGCGAGGAATGCTTCCCCCTCTTTTTTCGTATTTTCAAGCTTTTCCTTTTCCCTTTGGAAAAGGAAGGTTTCTATATCCGGCCACTTACTATCCAAATCTGGCGGCTGTGGCTTGCCTTCTATGCAGTCTTCTACTCCCCCCGAAACTGCCTTCTTTTCTTTTTCGTTTTTTAAACCTAGAGCAGAAAGGTTTGCGTTGGATCCAACGAGAAAACCGTACATCCTAAGATATTTGAGTGTCACCTCTTCGGAAAAGACAGGAATGTCTTTGGAAGGAACAGAAGCACCAGAAGCTTTCGCGTCCGTCGGAACAGCCGTCCCCTTAGTATCAGGAGCAGAATCTGCCTCGAGCGATGAAAAACTCCCTCCTAACAACGTAAACCATATCAAATAATTTTCTAACTTTTTCATTACAAATCCTCTGACTATATTCAACTTAGTAAGAAAACATCCTAGTACAAGAAAAAAATATAAAAATCTTCATTTACTCACTACCCCCCTTCCCAAGGCCCTCGGTTAATAAACCGAGGGCTGGATGGGATATGGATGGGAAATTCTCTAAAATATATACTTGGCCATCATGCTTTTGTGGCGCGATGCCTTATTGTGATGGATTACTCCAACTTTTGCCGCCTTGTCAAGGGCCGAAACATATTCAATCGCCGCTTCCCGTAGACCCTCGCCGTTCTCTTTGGCTAAGGCTAAAACTTTTTTTAGCCCCGTCCTCAAACGACTCATAATCATCCGGTTGCGCGCCGTACGCCCCGCTGCCTGCCTCATACTCTTCTCCGCTGCTTTTTTGTTGGCCATCCTTTTTCTCCGTTAAATTAAAAATTATGCATTAATCAATAACAGTGCCCCCGGAGGCTGTCAAGTGTTTTTTGAAGAAAAAAATCGAATTTCTGCAAAAAAAATACTTTAATACAATTTTTACTAAACTTTCCCGAAAATTTTAAGCAAAACAGTACTCTTTGCGGTTTTTGGCGTTGATTTTGTAGAGCGTGCCCTGGATGTGCGCCAGTAATTCCTCCGGCGTCTGCATGGCGTAACTTTCGGCTGTGATGGCGAAAAATTTGACCGTTACCTGTGAAAACGGCTTGGGTAGATAGAATCGGTCCCAGGAATTGAAGCGCCACGCCTTTGCGATGGTGATGCTGGCGAGGATGATGGGCGCATTCGTCTCCTTTGCTAGCGCCGCAATCCCCGGCTTGGCGACGTATTTTGGGCCACGCGGACCGTCCGGCGTCAGCGCGATACTCCCCCCGCCGCCGAGAATGCTCGCCATTTCCGACAGAGCCGCCTTGCCGCCACGTTTCGTCGACCCGCGCACCGAGTGGATGCCGATGTGCTTATAAATTTCCGTCAGCCAGGCGCCGTCTTTGCTGGGGCTGATCAGGCCGTACATTTTTGTGCCGCGGAAGTAGCGCTGGAAAAGTTCCGAGGCGATGAAGAGGCGGTTATGCCAAAGGGCGCAAATTTTGGCTGAATTGCTATATTTTTCGAGCAAATCGATGTCCCGTTGACTGATTTCGATGCGTATGGTTTTTGTCCAAATTTTGATGATCAGCGCCAGGATTTTCGCGAAACAGCGTTTGATGGGCGATAGCCAATTGACATGTAGATGCATAATGGGGAGGAAAAAAAATTTTTGCCATAGTTCAAATCAATTGTGCCGCGCCGCCGTCGAGCACTTTTCATTCTCGAAATATTGCCGACCAAAATCCATTTGCCTTTCTCTCCATCGGCCTTTTAATCAATAAAAATGTTGCGCAGAATGTTTTTTTGCTAAGAAAATATTGTTTTTTGTAAAAAAATATATATACTTTTCGGAGATATGGATAATTGTCTAGATGTTTTCCGGTCCTACGTCAAGGAATTGAGCGAGAAACTTAAAATCGCCGGCCTCGAAGTCGACGAGGAAAATAGTTGCTATATGGCTTTCGATGGGAAATATTTTGTAAAATGTTCCCTGGATGTGGAAAAGGAACAGGCCAGTTTTTTGGCGTATATCGGGGCGCTGCCCGACGACAAGGCAGTGTACTACCGCGAGTTGCTGGCAAGCTGCTATTTTTGGGCGGATACGGCGGGAGCCAATGTGTCCCTCGACCCCTCCGACGGTACCTTGACCCTCATCCAATATTGCGACATGAATATGATGAGCAGCCTGGAATTTTACAAATTGCTTGAAAAATTTGTCAACGCGATGGAGCACTGGGATACCAAGCGTTTGGAGGAGTGGAATGCGATGACGGACGACGAAGGAGAAAATGCCGCGGCTGCTAGTGGCGAGATGCCGATGGGCGGCATCGGTGGGCCTGGAATGCCTGGAATGATGATGTTTGGAGCGTGATTATGCTAGACGTCGCGACAGATGGATTGCGTCGCTGCCCCACACTGGCTTCGGAGCGCCTGCTGCTGAAACCGCTTCGCAAAGAAGATTTGGGTCCCATCGTCCACTGGCTGTCCGACTACGAAACGGTCCTCATGCTCACCTACGCGCCCTGGCCCTACACCGAAACCGATGCGCTCCAATGGCTGGCTCAAGTGGATCGGATGTGTGCGATGGATGTGGGATGTTTTTGGGGCGTATATTTGGGGAAAACGTTCATCGGTACGGCGGGGCTTTCGCTTTTCCCGGAGCACGAAAAGGGCGAATTGCACTACTGGCTGGGGAAGCGCCATTGGGGGCAGGGCTACGGGACGGAGATCGCGAGACGGGTTATCGCCTACGCCTTCGAGCACATCCACCTCAATCGCCTGGAGGTCAACCACATGGCGCGCAACGTCCGATCGCAGCGGGTGATCGAGAAGTGCGGCTTTACATTTGAGGGGCTTATGCGGAGCTACATCAAGCGCTTCGGGGCCTTCGAGGACGTCAAATTTTACAGTTTACTGCGGGGGGAATTCATGCAATATAAAAAAAATGAGTAAAAATGAGAGCGATTTATGCGAGCTTACATCGAGCGCTTTGGGGCGTTCGAGGACGTCAGATTTTACAGTTTACTGCGAGGGGAATTTACGCAATATGAAAAAAATGAGTAAAAATGAGGGCGACTTATGCGAGGCTACATTAAGCGCTTCGAGGCGTTCGAGGACGTCAAATTTTACAGTTTACTGCGAGGAGAATTTACATAATATAAAAAAAATGAGTAAAAATTTTAAAAAGAAAGGTGGGGTAAAATGAATCAAAAATTCGCACGTCGCTGTTGGATAGGCATCGGAAGTGTGCTGCTCCTGATCAGCCTGTGGGGGATCGGGAAACATGAATTATACAAGGTTTTTCAGCGTTGCAGGCGGTGTACGAAGGCGGCGCATACCGAGGAAAGTAGCGGCCAATCGCCCCTCGCGCCCTATCGATCGCAGCCTTCGGCGGAAGTCCTCAAAGCCCTGGAAGAACGTAAAAAAAATCCAAAAATCGTAAAAAATCGTGAATTTTCCGGACTGAGTGTGGCGCCAGATTTGGGGACCGATCGCCTCATTTTGCGTGCCATCGAAGAGCGCGATATCGACCCATTGGCCGAGATGTTTGCGGGTTACGAGACGGTATTTATGCTGGCGTTTATGCCGTGGCCTTTCGAGCGTGACCGCGTGGTGGATTATGTAAAAAATTTGTCATGGAGCATGGGCCGCGGACACTCCATTTACTGGGCGATTGCGTTGCCCGGAGACGATCGGTTGGCCGGCGTGATCGGACTGACTTTGGAACATGGCCACGACCGGGCGGAAATGCATTTTTGGCTGCACAAGGATCACCGAGGGAAAGGTTACATGACAGAGGTCGCCAAGCGTGTTATTGACTATGTTTTCCGGGATTTGAAGATGAATCGCCTGGACATCAACCAC
>JAISBJ010000078.1 GCA_031266235.1 Puniceicoccales bacterium
CAATCCCAGGCAGTTTCCCCGCCCGCCGGTAAGCGCCGTCCCCCTTGGACCGGTCTCCATTTCAAACATTCAACTCATCGTGATCGCGCTTTCGGCGATCCTGATGCTCGCGCTATAAATTCCCCTGCACCACTAGCCCGTCAAACGTCATTCTGTAGGCGATCGCCACCGACTCCAACAGCCAATAGTAGCGGCAGACGTCCGCCGCAGCCAAGTCGCGGGCGAAAAAAGTATCCGACGAAGCTTCGAGGGGCACAAAAAAAGGCGTCCCATGGGGCGCTACCCGACAGAGAAAAGGCGTATAAGTTGACATAAATTAAAAAAATATTTACAAACTGAGGGTCATTTATTTTACAATTTCTTTCATTACATTTTTAAATTTCTACTTTTTTTTTGGCTGTCTACTCGTCCGGATCGTCGCCCAAATTTCATCCGCCGGACTTCGTAAAAAATTCGCCTATTTTTCAGAGCTACAGATCGCATTTCTTTCATTATATTTTTGAATTTCTACTTTTTTTTTGGCTGTCTACTCGTCCGAATCGTCGCCAAAATTTCATCCGCCGGACTCAACAAACGGCTCGCTGGCAAGCGCATAGCGCTGCTTCAATACCCCCCCATCGGCAACATCCTCCCGGCGTAAACAAACCGTCGCATCGACGTCCAAAGCGCCGACGTCAATAAAAATCTTCCGCGCCTCATTGTCGGGGGCGTAAAACGCTAGCTTGCTGAATTTTTCCGAGCCGTAGGACGTGTTCTCCATGGGGCCGTACTTCCCCTGCTCCACATAGCCGTTGCCACTCGCTTCGGCCGTCCGGCGGGCGTGGAAATTGCGCGAGGCGACCCGGTGGCGATTCGATTTCGTCAGCTCCGATAGGTCGTCCGGACCAAGATGCTTCGCAGGACCAAGAATAATCACCGTCTTGCCCGTCTCCAAATGCTCCTCCACCGACTGCACCACCGCATCCATCGACTCCCACTCCAATCGCCCCCCAGTCACATTGATGGCTCTCCCTAAAAAATCTCCTCCGACTTCCGCCCGCACATACACGATCCGCCCCTCGTACTGCAAAGCCGATACGCCCCCGTAAATGTGGGCCGCCAAATCGTCCGGCACATTCTCTTCGCCCGCGTAGGATACGAGGCTGCGGTAGGTCTTCGACTGGGCATCGGTGGCATTGATTTTTACGGCCACGTCGCGGTAGTGGACCGCCTCATCCTCCGTTTCATAGGAAATGTTCGCCCGAATAATGTCCCGCGCCACAGAGCAATCCATCCAGTCCGCTACGGACCCGGAAATTAATTCGTTGGGCAAAGTCCCGCCGCGGGAATAATTTTCTACCACTAAATTGGAAACATTCTTGAGCCCCGGCAAATGATCCCGCCACCAAGTCTCGCTGCTCATCTGGATCAACTCCACCTCGATATCCTGCTTGATGGACGTCGATTGCGTCCCCTCCAGCGCGATGGTCATCACCAGCGCCCCTAATTCCTGCCCCGTCGCATCCTCCGGGAATCGCTGCACCTCAACGGTCTTCCAAGATTTTCCAGCACTCTTGTGCGTTTTTTCAAACTTTAATACAACCGCCTGAACCCGTAAATCGTGGCGCGGTACGAAGTAAAATTCATTTAAATCGCACACATCCAATGTCAGCGGCGATAGCTGCTCCCGGCGGACGACGTGGAATACGGGGACCTCCTGCGCGTAGTCGAAATAGGTCACCGCGTCCGGTACCCAACGCAAAAGCCGCCGAATCACTTCGCCGCAGGATAAATCTTTACACTCGTCGAATGGAATGTAAATCGGGAGCTCAATCTCTTCCGCAAGCGCAATCACGTCGTAGCCCACCGCGGCATTGGCGTAGTCGATCACCTCGCCCAACTGCTCCCCAATGGAAATCGGATCGCCATCGCTGCCCTGGCCGAGAATTAAATGGCTTTTGGGGACGTCGTTCAGCGGCGCGTCGGCATCATCCCAATCGGACGGTTCCTTCCACAGCTGCTGGTAAATGATGTTGTCCAAATACCACCACGGCCCCCCTAACTCGTAGCGCCGGAATTCCTCCCCCGCACTGCCATAAATCGGCGTCTTGGTCACGACCCCGCAAAACCACCGCTGGCTATCGCGAAAAATTTGTACCCCCTCGCCCGGCTCGAATTGTAAATCTCCGCCGATGGCATCGCCGGGGATTTTTAGGGTCACGAGGTCCATGGATTGATTCCTCAACTTGCGAGTCACTTCGCCTATCCCCCACTGGGCCAGCGACTTTTCTTCTCCTCCGTACAATAATTTCCAATTCATTTTTTTCCTAAAAATTTTTCTATCCCAGCCAAACAAGGGGACTGCCATTCCCCTTAAACCCCTCGGGAGGAGCACAGCTCCTCGGCCTGCGGCCTCACCCGGCCCCGCGGCGAAGCCGCGGGGCCGAAAATATTTTACTTCTCTTTTTTGTGCTTTTGCAAAAATTTTACATGTCTTCGCATTACAAAAATCAGAATATTTTTACTAATTTCTCAAATTATCAATCTGTGAGCGCAAGATCTCAATCTCACTGCGCACCGCCTCATCGAGCGCGTCGACCTGCCGCTGCATCTCCGCAATCAACTGCTCCAGCTGTCGAAAAAGCTCATCCATCTATCAAAAAACTTATCTCCACATTACAAAAATCAGAACATTTTTACTAATTCCTCAAATTATCAATCTGTGACCGCAAGATCTCAATCTCACTGCGCACCGCCTCATCGAGCGCGTCGACCTGCCGCTGTATCTCCGCAACCAATCGCTCCAGCTGCCGCAAAAGCTCATCCATCTCAGTGAATTCCATAAAATCTGAACCTCCCAGAAGTAAGCGTCCCACTCGCAACGTAAATCTTCAAAGAACTAATGACCTCCTCGCCAGTATTCCTATAAATAAAATTATAAAGACCACTGTGCGAAAGCATCGCATCCCCAGTCCCGCGGTAGGAAGACGTCCTCGCTACAGCCTGTACCCCATGGACGCTACTCCCATCATTCCAAATGTCTACCTCGCCGTGGATCCAGTCGCCATTGTAACGGTAGGTCGCCGATTCGTTGCCAAATCCAAAAAATCCATTGCTCAATTGATACGCCGAATATTTGACAACACCGCCAAAAAAATCACTCGTACTATAAGTATATTCGCTGGCACTCGTTCCCCAAGACGTCCCTTCTCCGTCGTCGTAACCGAAAACCATCAGGAGGCGTTCGCCGCTAGTGGAGGTACTTAGGAAGTCGAAAGAAAGTTTGTACCAGTGAAAGCGCTCTTCGTCGAAAATATTTTCGAAAATGACGGCCGAAATCGGATCGCCGACCGTGATTTCTTGGATCAGTTGCCAGGGATAATTTTTCCAAGCCATACCCTCGGCGGCCGAAGGATCCGCGACCAGGAGCTGCTGAGTACTTCCGCCGGCCAGCAGAGCGCTTGCGGAGCCGGTACCGACGACGAGCTCCCCTTTATTGGTCGGGACTAGCACATCAGCCGAACCGCCGCCTGACCCGGAGCCGTCGCCAATCGGGGCAAATTTTTCATCGCATTCTTCGGCTGTATAATAATCTGCTAATTTTTCATCACACTCCTCGATCGTGTAATAGTCTGCTAATTTCTCGTCGCATTCTTCGGATGTATAATAATCTGCTAATTTTTCATCACACTCTGCGGCGGTGTAGTAAACTTGGAGGGCGCTGTCGACTTCGGTTTTGGCGTAGGTCTCGGTCTTGGCGTAGGTCTCGGATTTTGTGTAGTAATCGCTCAGATCCACACTCTCTCCACTTTCATCGATCGGAGCAAATTTTTCGTCGCACTCCTCGGATGTATAATAATTTGCTAATTTTTCGTCGCACTCTTCCGCAGTACAATAATCTGCTAATTTTTCGTCGCATTCTTCGGCGGTGTAGTAAAGCGACCGCGGCTCCGGCGGCGTCAGCGAAATCCCTCCTCCCTCAAGAATGTTGCAAACACCAGATCCTAGCGTCACCACTTCTCCACCTCCCGTCGTCCCCCAAAAACTGATCCAGTACTCGCCGGCAATTAAAGCATTCTCCTCCGCAGAAAAAATAATCTCCGCATGCTGCTTCGCGCCACTCCCCCACTCGTCCGCCGTAATCATGCCGTCTACCACAGCGCCTTCACCCAGCATTAAACTCGGCTCGCCGCCAGACGGAGGATGCCCGCCGTCCAACGCCCGCACGGAACAATGCAGCTCTCCAAATTCAGACGCGTCTATCGGCGTATCCCCGCGAAATACGCCAACCTGAAAACAGAGGTCGTTGCACCGCCAAAATTGTATCAGCTGCCCGCGGACGTCGTCCACCGGCGCATCGAAGGATAGCGTGTCCACTCGCACACGAATCGCGTTGCCACTAAAAGTCATCATTTCTCTCCTAAATTCGAAAATTTTTCCCTCTTTTTGGGGAATTTTATTTTTTTACATTGTGTGTTTTTTTACATTTTTTGTGCTTTTTGTGCATTTTCCAAAAGGTCAGGGGAGGCGGAGCCTCCCACGGGTGCACAGCAAATGCACAGCAAACGTAGCCAATTTTCATGCCTGGGCGTCCACGATTGCTCCGCCGATGATTTTGTAAAAATGTTCCGACGTACTGCCATTGCTGGTGGACTCCACGCTCAGAACCACTGCATTTTTGAGGTAATAGGGGGTATTGCTGGGTTCGCCGACGATGGTCAAATCGCTTTGCAAATCGCGCAATTCGGAGGCGTGGCGGATGGAATAATTTTGGGCAGACTCGGCATTATCGTGTTTTTTACGCACGCGGAATTCGACGCGGGTATTGAGGTTACCGCGATCGACGGCCTTTGTTTCGCTACCGCGGATGGTAGAGAGGATTTGGACGGCTCTCTGGCCGAAGATTTTGAAATCGATGGGCATTTCGCCGTATTCGATGCCGCTTGCCAAATTAATGTCTCCAAAAGAAATTTTCATCGCTATTTTTACGTTGATATTTTATTCCTATTTTTTTTAATGGATTTTGATTTTTTGATCGGGCTTTTGATCGAGCCCCGGCCGGCGGTTTGCACTTCGTGCAAACCGCCGGGCCTCCTTGGAGGCCCAGGGGATTACCATCCCCTGGCCGGGGCCCGAACAACATCCGCGACAATTCCCCAGCCGAAATTTGGAGCGCTTACCCCTCAAACACAGCCCATGGTCGTGAAATGGACGGCGATCATATTTCTATGGACGTCGCCTTCGAAAGTCCACGGGTCCTTGGTGCGGCAAGCGATCGTCCACCGCTGCCCGCCGCAATTCATTTCGTACAAATGGAGCAAAGCAGCGACCTTTTCGGCGATCAAAATCGCGCTCCGCCCCGTCCGATTGGTGAGGATATTTTCGACAATTTGTATGGAAAAATCGATCTGCTCGTAGACGGGCCCGGGGACATTTTCGATGATTCTTCGCGGCAGAGGTGGCCGAATAAATAGGCCCTCGCCGATGCCATCCACCGCCAATCGCTCGCAAAATGCCTCAAAATTACTCCGCTTATCGCCGACGATAAACAGCGGTAAAAAATCATTTTTCGAGCGCAAAATTTCATAAATCCTGTCCTGGAAATGCTCCAAAATTCCTTCCCGTGGCTGCTTCATCAGAACCCTTTCAATTGCCATGCGGTCGCCACTTTCGGCCGGCTGTGAACGACACTAATCGACTGCTGCACCCCCAGTAAACGGTCGTCGGGCACCGAAATCGCTAGGTCTCCATTGACCACCTTCTGCAACTGCAGCCGCGCCTGATCCGCTAAACGCACCTGGTCCGCCGTCAGCTTTAACCC
>JAISBJ010000019.1 GCA_031266235.1 Puniceicoccales bacterium
CATCCGGATTGTAAGGTTGTGCGTCGGAGGGGACGTGTGTATATAATTTGTAAAAGCAATCCGCGATTCAAGGCGCGCCAGGGGTAAGAGGAGCAGTTATGAAGAAGAGTATTCATCCAGATTTTCGGCCAGTGTGTTTTATTGACGTCTCGACGAAAAAGAAATTTTTGACTGTTTCGGCTTTGCGCTCGAAGCAAAAGGAGGTCATTGATGGCGTAGAGTATGATGTAATTTATCGCGATGTGACGTCGGACTCGCATCCCGCCTACACGGGAGAGAAGCGTTTTGTCGATACTGCCGGTCGCGTCGAAAAATTTCAATCAAAATTTAAAAGAATTAGGAAATAATTTTGCATAATGCGGCTTTTTTTGGAAAAAAACATCGAACTATGACGATTTTTTTAGAATTGCGGTGTTATTGATCGAGGGCGTCGATGCCAGGTAGAATTTTGCCTTCGAGGAATTCGAGGCTAGCACCGCCGCCGGTACTGATGAACGTAACGTCATTTCCATGGCCACTTTCGTTAATCGCTTTTACGGAATCTCCGCCGCCGATAATTGAAATTGCTTCTCGATTTTTTGCGATTGCTTCGACGACTGCGAAAGTGCCTTTAGCCGCGTCTTTGATTTCGAAAATACCCATGGGGCCGTTGAGGAGAATCGTTTTGGAATTTTGAATCGTTTCGGAAAACAGCGCCACACTATTAGGGCCAATGTCGATACCACTCATCCCCGCAGGGATATCGAGACCGACAGTCTGAACCGTTCCTATAGCGCGGACGCCAAAATCAATGCGATCGGTTGCAATGGAGTCAATTGGCAACAATAAATTTACATTTTTTTGCTTGGCTTTTTGCAAAGTTGCCCGCGCGACGTCGATTTTGTCGGGTTCCACAAGGCTATTGCCTGCGGTATGTCCTTGGGCCAGTAAAAATGTATAGGCCATGGCGCCGCCGATAATCATGTTGTCAGCCTTGTCGAGCAGGGCATCGATAACAGAAATTTTGTCGCTGACCTTCGCCCCTCCCAAAATTACCGTGAATGGGCGCTTAGGGTTGGCCGTTTTATCTCCGAGGAACTGCAATTCCCGCTCGACCAAAAATCCGGCAACTTTCGGTGAAAGAAATTTCGCGATTCCAGCCGTGGACGCGTGGGCTCTATGCGCGCACCCAAATGCGTCATTGACGTAGGTGTCGGCGAGGGCGGCGAGTTTTTGTGAAAAAATTTCGTCATTATCGGTTTCCTCTTTGTAAAATCGGACGTTTTCCAGGAGCGCGACCGTACCATTTTCCAATGCCTCGACCGCTTCCTGAACTTCCGGCCCAATGCAGTCTGGTAAAAACAAAACGGCCCGATGGAGTAATTCCGATAAAACTTTTGCGACGGGTGCCAGTGAATATTGGGGATCTTTTTTCCCTTTTGGGCGGCCCAAGTGGGATGCTAAAATCACTTTAGCGCCGTGATCGACGAGATACTGGATAGTCGGCAGTGCAGCGGTAATGCGCGTTGTATCCGAAACCTGGCCGTTTTCGTCGAGTGGAACATTAAAATCCACTCGTACGAATATCCGGTGCCCCGTCAAATCGATATCCCTTACCGTTTTCACGCATCTAATGATACTACTTGTCCTAAAAATTCAAGCTTGAAAAATGAATTACTCGATTCATGTCTTTAAGTCGGCTGGGGACAGTGGGGTTCCTGATTGAGCGGCCTGTTGTAGCTGTGGGTCTTCTGATAATTTTGGAAATTGTCGAGCAATGGAATCATCTGAATCACCTATTTCTTCCGTTGGGTTGGGATCGGCAGAAGGAGGAGCTGCATTGGCTTCTTGGTCAGCTTTTTTCTTCATCAGTTTACACCACTGCTGTCTACATGCTCCTGGAGCATGCTTACCTACGCGTGATGCAACGATTTTCCAATTATTCTGTCCGAGTTCCTTTACTGTTTGCAATAATAAATTTACTGCTTGCAATAATAAAGCATCCTCCTCTGGAGTCCATGGATTGTGAACCTCTCTTTTTTCTTTACCTTTCTGATTCAATTTACTTAAATGATTTTGACATGTTTTTTCAGAACGACTAAGGGTTTCTGCAATTTCTTTCCATGTTTTCTTTTCGACTTTCCTTAACCTGGTAAGTGTTGCATCCTCGTCCGGAGTCCATTTGGATGGCTTACCAAGGGCAACAGGTGCAGCCGATAACGCTGGAATAACCAGTGGCGGTGGAATGGGATAAAATCCAGAAAACGAAAAAGGATAATAAGGGGCAACGGGTGCAGCCGATGACGCTGGAATGACCGGCTGTGGAGCAACCGACTGAGAATCGGGATCCAAACTGGGAGTTGAAGAACTAGCGACGAGCGAAGAGCTTGCTAACAATGTGCTCGAAATGAGCCTTATAATATGAGACTTTTTCATAACGCTTGTACTCTCGCACAATTCGCAGCGCATGTCAAGAAAAATTTTCAAAAATTTTTATTTTCCAGTCGGCTGTAATAAAAAGAGTAAGAAAAAAGTTTGCCCAGCCCAAAAATGATGCTATGAAATGACGCATAGCGAATGTTTGTGCCATGAGTACCCAAACCCATCACCCCGAGATTTTACCCGAAGAATTGAGCAATCAAGCCGCGGAAAACACTCCCTCGGAATCCCAAGACGCCCAAAATTTGTCTCCGATAAACGGAGAAATCCCCGCTAGTACTGCGGAAATTCCGCCCGGTGTCGCCGCCGATAGCCTCCAAAATGACCTCCAACAGCTCAAAGAGCAACTCCTCATCGCCCAGGCCGATTTCGATAACTTCCGCAAGCGCTCCGCCCGCAACCAGGAGGAAATTCGCCGCTTCGCCTGCGCCAACCTGATCGAAGAACTCCTCCCCATCCTCGATAATTTTGAAATTGGTTTAAAATCTGTAAAAATCGATGGCAATGCTCGCTCGGGATTTCAAATGATTTTTACTCAACTGCAAACGCTGCTCTCCGCCAAGGGCCTCCGGGAAATTAGCGCGGCCGGCGTGCCCTTCGACCCCCTGCAGCAGGAAGCCGTCGCCTACGTCGACCACCAAACGGTCCCCCAGGAATACGTCGTCGAGACCGTCCGCAAGGGCTATTTACTCAACGATCGCCTCCTGCGCCCCGCCGCCGTCGTCGTCTCAAAAGGCAAGGCCGCGGAAGAAAATTTGCGGGAATCGTCGGAGGAAAAATAGATGGCGAAGTCCGATTATTACGAAGTGCTGGGGGTCGATAAAAATGCGTCGCCCGAGGAAATAAAAAAGGCCTATCGTAAAATGGCTGTAAAATATCATCCCGATAAAAATCCAGGGGATAAGTCCGCCGAAGAGAGATTCAAGCAGGCTTCGGAGGCCTACGAAGTCCTCAAAGATGAGCAAAAACGCGCCACCTACGACCAGCACGGCCACGGCGCTTTCGATCCCAGGGGCAGCGGATTTCAAGGGGGGCGCTCGAGTGGCGGCGGCGGATTTCACGATCCCTTTGACATCTTCCGCGAGGCTTTCGGAGAAGGAGGTGGGATTTTTGGCGATCTTTTCGGCGGGGGAGCTCGCCAGCGTTCCGCAAAACAGGACGGCGCCGATTTGCGCTACGACCTCGAAATTACCCTCCGCGAAGCCTTTGCGGGGGCCGAAAAAACATTGCGCTACGACCGCCACGTTTCCTGTTCCCATTGCGGCGGCAGCGGTGCCGAAAAAGGTTCCAAAGCGGTTTCCTGCGCGACTTGTAAAGGCACGGGGGTTTTGACGATGTCCCAGGGATTTTTTTCGATGCGGCAGACCTGTCCCGATTGCCAGGGCGCGGGGACGAAAATCGCCCATCCTTGCCGAGCCTGTGCGGGCATGGGTTGCATCGTCGATTCAACGAAAACAAAAGTACAAATCCCAGCCGGCGTTGCCCACGGTATGAAGTTGCGCCTCGGCGGTTTCGGGGAAGCGGGGAGTCGCGGCGGCCGCGGTGGCGACCTGTTCGTCGTGGTTTTTATTAAGGCGGACAAACAGTTTGAGCGCGATGGCGACAACCTCCACTGCACCCTTTCCATTCCCTTTCCGCTGGCGGCGCTCGGCGGCGAGATCAACATCAAGACCATCGACGCGGAGGCGGTTTTACAAATTCCTTCCGGGACGCAGCCCAGTGCGATTTTGCGCATGCGGGGCTACGGCATGCCGAATTTTTCGACGACCAAGCGCGGCGATCAGCTGGTCCACATTGAGGTTGAGGTCCCAAAAAAATTGACGTCGGAGCAGCGGGCGAAACTCGAGGCCTTCGCAATTTCCCTCGGCGAGGACAATAAATCCTGGTTTTCCAAACTCAAAGATAGTTTCAAATAAAACGCCGTTTCGCAATTTATTTCTTGACATCACACTCGGATTAGTTGGATTGGTTTTTTAGCAGCGGACGAAACTCGAGGCCTTCACGATTTCCCTCGGCGAAGACAATAAATCCTGGTTTTCCAAACTCAAAGATAGTTTCAAATAAAACGCCATTTCGCAATTTATTTCTTGACATCGCACTCGGATTGAACTTTATCCAATTCCGGAGTGATCACGTCGAGGAATTCCCGGAATTCGGCATTGCTTTCGCTGTGGCGCTCGCAAATTTCCTTGGCATGCGCCAGAACGCGTAGCGCCCGTTTGGGTCGCTCGTTTTCGTAGTAGCATCGCCCCGCGGAAAATAATATGGACGGATTGTCCGGGAAAATGTTGAGAATGAAGTCGTAGAGCTGCGACCCCATGTCGATGTTCAGGGTCGAAAGCGCCTCGGCCAGACGCAAATAGGCGTAGGGATTGGGTATGTTCCGCGGCGACAGCAGGATCAGAAATTGGAATAACTTGGCCGCGTCCGCTGCCTTGCCCGCCGCCATGAAAGTTTCGGCGAAGTCGCCCAAAATTTGGATGTCATTTTCGCTGGCTTCGGTCAGTACCCGCTGCAAATCCTGGCTCTCCGCCTGCGTGAATAGGCGCTCCAAAACCGCCGCACACCCGGGATCCGTGCAGTATAATTCGAGCGCCGCCCGATACAACATCCCCAAAAATGGTATGCCCGTTTGCCCGTTCACCGGCCTTAAACCGAGCTCAGTTTGGGATATTTCCTGCGTCAAAACTTCGAGCTTTTTGCAAAATTGATCTATTTTTCCACTCGCATCCATAAGTTCAAAAATTAAAAATTTTCCCAACTTTGGAAAGTTTATTTTGTTATCTTTCGGTAAATTGCAAGGTAAAACGCGTAAAATCGGTGATTTTAGTGAAAATTACTTATGGGCCGCGGCGCTAAAATTTGACGTGCCGGTCGCCCCTCCCCTATACTTTCATTCTTGAAAAATATTTTACCTATGTCAAGCTTTTTTTACGACTAAAATTTTCCGCTGCGCACATAGAGCCGGCGCCGATCATGCGAAGGCCGCGTGAAATATTATCGCCGTCACTCCTCGATGTGGAATAAATTTTTCAATTTTTCCCGCATTTCCGCCGGCAATTGCTGGAAATCCGCCGTGTCCCGAATGCATTGCGGCGCCGGATCTCTGGGCTCCGCAGTCGAAATAATTGGCGCGTCATCCTCACAAATATTATCTTCCGCCGCCATTTCCGTAGCACTGGAGCCGTTTTTGCTCCCTTCGGCCGCCGCTAAATGACCTTTCATGGCCCTCAGCAGCGCGATGATCCGGTCGATGGAACGCTCCTGGCGGGCTTCGATGGCGCGAAATAACGCCAGCTGAAACGACACCTCCGGCGCGTAACCGCCGCGTACCCCGTCCCTCGCCGCAGTGATTATGTCGAGAAATTTCAGCGTCTGAGCGATCTCGCTGGCATCGGTCAACGCCCGCAAACGGCCGTGGAGTTGCTTCCCAATGTCCGATAAAATCCCCCAAAAATTGCACGGGCCGAAGCCCTCCGACCGGCGAATAATGCCCTCGTAATCGGCGTTTTCGACGCAATCGATGAGCGCCGCGACCTCCTTGGCGGGAATTAATCCGTAGGCTTTGATGACGTCGTCTTCCGTCACCTCGTTGCCCCCGAAGGCAGTCATTTGCTCGAAAATCGACTGGGCGTCCCGCATCCCGCCGTCGGCAATCCGTGCGATCGCTTCCAACGCAAGTGGTTCCACTCGGATGTTTTCCTCCTGCGCAATCCATTGCAATTTTTTTACAATTGTCGCCTCCGCAATCGGCCTGAATTCGAAGCGTTGGCAGCGCGAAACGATGGTCGGGGCAATTTTATGGGCTTCGGTCGTCGCAAAAATAAATTTTACGTGAAGCGGGGGCTCTTCCAGGGTCTTGAGGAGGGCGTTGGAGGCCGATTGGGAGAGCATGTGTACTTCGTCGATGATGTAAATTTTGAAGCGGCAGGCGGTCGGCGTGTACTGGCATTCTTCGCGCAAACTGCGGATTTGATCCACCGAATTATTCGAGGCGCCATCGATCTCGATGACATCCATGCAGTGGCCTTCGAAGATCGAGCGGCAGGGTTCTGCGTCGGGATCGGCGTTGATATCGGGGTGATCTGGAGCATTGAGCGCCATCGCCAGCAGGCGCGCCGTCGACGTCTTGCCGGTCCCCCGCGGCCCGATGAATAGGAATGCGTGGGCGATTTTGTTTAAATGGATGGCATTTTCGAGGGTTTTGGCGATCGCTTCCTGGCCGACGAGCTCGCTGAAACGCCTCGGGCGCCAGCGCCGCGCCATGACTAAATAGTGCTCCTGCATGCTCCAAAATTAGCGATCTACTGCACTTTGTACAAGATTTATTTGATTTTGTGAAATTTATCTTGAAAATTCCTCAAACATCCAGTATTGCATAACGCGTTTCGTTTGATACGGTGGGAAAAATCGGGATTGTCATGTTATTTAAGGTTTTGGTGATATTATGTTTAGGTTTGTTAGTCGCTTGCCGACGGGAGCAGGCCGCGCCAATCGAAGATCCCGCAAAAAATATGGCCGAAGCCCGAAAATATATTGGTGGAATAATGTTATTTAAGATTTTGGTGATATTATGTTTAGGTTTGTTAGTCGCTTGCCGTCGGGAGCAGATTGCGCCGGCCGAAGATCCCGCAAAAAATATGGCCGAGGCCCGAAAATATATTGGCGAAAATCATCCCCAAGAAGCCATAAAAATATTGGAAAAAAGCCTCAGCGGCGGCGATAACACGTCCGAAATCGCGGAGTTGCTCGCGTCCGCGTGCCTGCTAAATGGCGACGGCGAGTTGGCGGCGTTTTACTTCGAACAGGCCGCGAGTTCGTCGGAATTGAAATACTATTGCTACCTCAAGGCCGCCGAAATTTACGAGCAATTGAAGGATTTTTCACGGGCAATTTTCTGTTACCGCTGTTATCTGGACGCCTTGCCGGAGGACGATGAAATTCAGGTAAAATATGCGGAGGCGCTCGCCCGCGACGGCCAAAGGAAAAAAGCGCTGACCATTTTCGTGCCCCACGCCCAGGATCACGCCGCCGTCCATAATCAAATCGCAGAACTTTTTTTCGCCTTCGGCAATTACACTCAGGCGCGCAACTGGTATGGGTCGGCGCTCCGATGCGAGAAAAATAATCGCGCGGCGCTCGAGGGCCTGTGGACGGTCAGTTTGCAGCTGCGGGACTGGGAAATGCTGCGGGAAGTGGGGGCGACTGTACTGGATTTGGGCGGGAAATCCGCCGCTGGGGTGGACGTCGCC
>JAISBJ010000060.1 GCA_031266235.1 Puniceicoccales bacterium
TTTGAAAAAAATTGTCAGCGAAAAAGCAGAAAAATTGTTCCGCCACGAAGGACGGATCGTTCGCCTGCGATTCGAGCTGGAACACGCTACCAGTAGAAATCCCGCCGAAGAATTCATCGCCAAAGGACACATCGAAATCCAAGGCCCGGATATTATCGCAACGGCTATCAGCGACGACCTTTACAAATCAGTGGACCTGCTCATCCAAAAATTAGATCGCCAGCTCAATGAACATTTTCGTAAATAAATTGTGAATTTTTAAGTAAAATAGGGGAAAATATTCGGGCGGTTTTGGGCAAAAGCTGCGCGCGAAGCGCGCAGAAGCATGAACTTCGTTCATGCTTCCCAAGGAGCTTTCAGCCCCTTGAGCTTTTGCTCCAAAAAAAACTTCGCACGACTTTGTCAAGTCATTTTAGCGCACAACGACGTTAAAAATTTTTCCCGGAACATAAATTTTTTTTACAATTTCCTTGCCAGAAACAAACGCCATAAACCGGCTCCGCTGCCAGGCCATTTCCTCGACTGCTTCTTGACTCGCGTCGCCGTCCACCAAAATTTCGTCGCGGACTTTTCCGTTGACCTGAAGCATAATTTTCGCTTGATTAGCGGCAAATTTAGAGGCATCATAGGCCGGCCACCTCGCCTTTGCGACGGAAAATGCTCCGCCCAGACGCGCCCACAATTCCTCCGCGATGTGGGGGGCAAAGGGAGCCAGCAATTGTAAAAATATGCGCGCCGCCGAACGACTGATGCCTGTTTTTTGCGCATTATTTACAAAAATCATCATCTGCGCGATCGCCGTATTCAACTGCAATGCCTCGATTTCCTCCGTGACTTTTTTTACGGTTTGATGCAATAACGCTTCCACGCCGGCGCCATCCTTTTCGGGAAAATTTTTTACATTTCCATCGCCGCCAATGCAAAGCGCCCACACCTTCTTTAAAAAACGACACACCCCCTCAATTCCCTGTGTACTCCACGGTTTCATGGCATCGAGCGGCCCCAAAAACATCTCGTAAAGCCGCAGAGAATCGGCTCCGTACCGATGAATTACATCGTCAGGATTTACAACATTTCCACGACTTTTTGACATTTTAGTGCCGTCGCTCCCCAAAATAATCCCCTGGTGAAATAACTTCCCAAAGGGCTCCTTGGCCGCAGAAATCGCCCCCACATCGTGCAAAAATAAATGCCAAAAGCGTGCGTAAAGCAAATGTAAAACGGCGTGTTCCGCCCCGCCAATGTAAAAATCCGGGCTCTTCCAATAGGCTTCCGCCGCGGGATCGACCAAACTTTTTTTACAATCCGGCGACATGAAACGCAAATAATACCAGCAGGACCCCGCCCACTGCGGCATCGTATTGGTCTCGCGCACCGCCGGCACAAAATGCTCCGCCGCCTGCCCAGAAATTTCGCCCGTCGATAAATTTACAAAAATGTGAAGCCACGACTTCGCGTGGGCGAGCGGACTCTCGCCGTCGTCGGAAGGTAAGTAAGTGTCCGTCTCGGGCAAGGTCAGCGGCAGCTGCGCTTCGGCAATCGGGATCGCACACCACTCGACGCCATCTTTTTTATACGCAACCGCATCATCCGGAATTTCGCTCGCAAAATAAGCATCCTTCGCAGCCAACGCACGGTCGTAGTGGGCCCGCTCGATCCAAAAAATCGGCACTGGCTCACCCCAGTAGCGCTGCCGGGAAAATAGCCAATCGCGCAATTTATATTGCACCGCGGCTCGCCCAAACCCTTCCCGCTCCGCCCTTTGTGTCATTTTTTTCCGCGCTTCGGCCGACGTCAGACCGTCGAACTCCCCCGAGTTGATCAGCGAACCTTCCCCGCAAAAGGGCAAAGGCGACTCATTTTTGGGGTCCGCTATGACCGGTTTTACGGGGATGGAAAATTTTTGGGCGAACTCGAAATCGCGGTCATCGTGGGCCGGCACCGCCATAATCGCTCCCGTGCCGTAGGACACAAGGACGTAGTCCGCTACCCAAATCGGAATTAGCTCCTGATTATACGGATTTTTCGCGAAACCGCCCGTGAATACCCCCGACTTCTCCTTGGCCAAATCCGTGCGCTCCAAATCGCTTTTCCGCTTGGCATCGGCGACGTAGGCCCGGACTTTTTCCCGATTTTCCTCCGCCGTTACCCGCTCGACGAACTCGTGCTCGGGCGCTAAAACGAGGAATGTCGCGCCGTAAATGGTATCGGGGCGGGTCGTGTAGACGCGAATTTTGGGGCCATCGGGGGCGATCCCAAATTCCAACTCCGTTCCCTCCGATCGTCCGATCCAAGCGATTTGCTGGCGCTTCGTCGAGTCCGGCCAGTCGATGCCCTCGAGCCCAGCCAATAATCGGTCGGCGTAGCGCGTGATCCGCAGGACCCATTGGCGCAAATTTTTCCGCTCCACCGGGAAATCCCCCCGCTCCGAACGCCCGTTGATCACCTCCTCATTGGCCAACACTGACCGCAACTCCGGACACCACCAAACGGGTTTATCGTCCACGTACGCCAGCCCATATTTAAATAATTGTAAAAAAATCCACTGCGTCCAGCGGAAGTAATGGGGGTCGGTGGTATCCACTTCCCGGTCCCAATCGATGGCGAAACCCAGCGACTGAATTTGTTCGCGGAAGCGCCGAATATTATTTTCGGTGTTGATCGAGGGGTGTTGGCCGGTGGCGATGGCGTGTTGTTCGGCGGGCAAACCGAAGGCGTCCCAGCCCATGGGGTGCAAAACGTTGAAGCCGTTGGCCCACTTGTAGCGCGCCAGGATATCCGAAGCTGTGTAGCCTTCCGGATGGCCGATGTGCAGGCCCGCGCCCGACGGATAGGGGAACATATCCAGGACGTAATATTTTTCGTTTGGGCTTTCATTTTCCGCGCGAAAGGTCTTTTCCGCCAACCATTTTTTCTGCCAAAACGGCTCTATTTCCCGGAAATCATAATTTTTACAGCTCGCTGCCATGGCGCTCTACAATTAGAAAATGGTGCAAAAAAACAAGCCGGAAATGATAAATTCACAAGCCCGAGCTTCGGCCGAAATAATTAAAAAAAAGTAAATATTTTACAATATATCCCTACTGGCTCGAATTCTTTTTCTCTCGCCGACTTGCGAAAATTATTAAAAATATTCCGAAAATTAGTAAAAATAAACTGTAAAATTGCCCGCGCGTCAGCCCTAATATCAGCCCCGCATCTGGCTCGCGGAAACATTCGCACCCCATGCGCCCAACGGCGTAAAGTACCAAAAAAATGCCACTCAAATACCCCGCGCAAAACTTCCGGCGAATCAAAATTTGTAAAATAATAAATGGTAAAAATCCCTCGAAAAATGCCTCGTACAGCGGCGAAGGATGGCGCACAACTGGCTCCAATACTCCATTTTTTGTAAAAATTACCCCCCATGGAACCGTCGTCGCCCGGCCCAATAACTCCCCGTTGGCAAAATTTCCCAGTCGCCCAATCATCAGACAAAGCGGAATAATTGAACAAATTATGTCCCCCATGGCATGGGCATCGCGGCGATACTTCCACGAAAAATATAAAATCGCCAAAATACCGCCCGCAAAACCGCCGTGACTCGCCATTCCTCCGCGCCAAATCTGAAAAAATATTAAAGGATTAGTCGAAAAATTGTCAAAATCGTAGAGCAAACAGTACCCTAATCGCCCTCCTATCACCGCTCCCAGCGCGAAATAAATCAACAATGCGTCGTTTTGCTCGGACGACAGTGGTGAAAATCCCTTCCGGGAATAGGACGCCAAAAAAAATTGCACCAGGAAAAAATTAATCAGGTAACACACCCCATACCAGCGAATCCCTTCCACGCCCCAACCACTGGGAAAATGGACCGCAAAGGGATCGATATCAATGGTAATATGTAACAACATTAGTAAAGTTTTTACTCAAATTTTATTCCACGTCCATCGCAGTGAAATTAAATATCTAAATCCCATTTTTCAATCTCAAATAAAATTTCCATCCAATCATTTTTTTTCTATTTTGGAGGCTGCCCCCCCAGGGGCAAAAGCTCAAGGAGCCGGAGGCTCCTTGGAAAACATGGACGCAGTCCATGTTTTTGCGCGCTTCGCGCGCAGCTTTTGCCCCTGGAGGCGCAGCGGAAGTCCTTGGCGGGAGAAAGTTTCAAAAAATTTTATTGCCAAAATCCGGAAATAATTTGTTAATTACCCGGCGACCATGAAGAATTTCTATCTGACCACGGCGATCGACTACGCGAACGGCCATCCGCACATCGGCCACGCCTACGAAAAAATTTTGGCGGACGTGATCTGTCGGACGAAGCGCCTACTGGGCCACGAAGTACATTTTCTGACGGGCCTCGACGAACACGGACAAAAAGTGGAACAGACGGCCAAGGAGCGAGGGATTTCGCCCCAAGAGCTCTGCGACTCCGTTGCTCGGGAATTCATCGAAATGTGTGCGTTCCTCAACATTTCCTACGATGACTACATCCGCACCACACAGCCCCGCCACAAGGCGATCGTGGGCGAAATTCTCCAAAAACTTTTTGCCAAAGAGGACATTTACAAAGCGGAGTACACGGGCCAGTACAGCACGCGCGCCGAACGTTTTCTCCAGGAAAAGGACAAAGTGGACGGAGTGTGGCCGGAAATAGAATTTGGGGAGGTGACGGAGATCACGGAAACGAACTATTTTTTCAAACTCAACCCACACAAGAAGTGGCTCATCGACTACATCGCGGCCCACGACGACTTCATTTTCCCGAAATTCCGCGCCAAACAGGTCCTCGAATTCCTGAAGGAGGACATCAATGACCTCTGCATTTCCCGGCCCAAAAACCGCCTTTCCTGGGGGATCGAGCTCCCCTTCGACCCAGACTACGTGACCTACGTTTGGTTCGATGCGCTGATCAACTACATTTCCGCCGTTGGCTACGGTGGGGAGCATTTTTCCGCATTTTGGCCGGTGGACTACCACGTCATTGGCAAGGACATCCTCGTTCCGGCGCACTCCATTTACTGGCCGATCATGCTCCGCGCCCTCGATTTACCGATGCCCAAAGCGTTTCTCGTCCACGGCTGGTGGCTCTGTTCCGGCGAAAAAATGTCCAAAAGCGCCGGCAACGTGGTCGATCCCCTCGACTACGCGAGACAATTCGGGCCAGATGCGTTCCGCTATTTTGTGATCCGCGAAATGAATGTCGGCCAGGACAGCGATTTTTCCCACGAACTTTTTCTATCGCGCTACAATAGCGACCTGGGGAACGACTTCGGCAACCTCGTCAGCCGCACCATTAATATGCTTCAGCGCTACTGCGGCGGTGTGATTCCGACAATCGCCGACCCGGAAACTCCGGAAACGGAAATCATGGACCTCTGGTCCCGAACGCGGGAAAAAGCGCTCGAGGCCTACGATCAACTGCAATTCCACAGGGCGCTGGAAGATATTTTTACATTTATATGTGCGATTAACAAATTTTTAGAAATCCGTGCCCCCTGGAAGCTGGCGAAGTCCGACGATCCCAAAGACTCGCTGCGCCTGAACAATTCGCTGGCCGTTTGCGCCGAAGGGATTCGCCTTGCCGCGGCAATTCTAGCGCCCATTTTACCAAATGCTTCGCAAAAAATTTACGAAATTTTCCGACTCGACGCCGTCGCTTGGGGGGAATATTTGCAGTGGAACGCCCGTTTTTTGGCGGGAAAATCTTTGGCGGTGGAGTCCCTCATTTTATTCCCAAGAATTGCTTGAATTCGAAAAAAAATCACTAAGGGTAGTGCCATGGCGAAAGTCCTTCCCCTTTCCGAAGACGCGTTTGAGTCCACGATCCGCGAGAATGCTGGTAAAATTATTGTCGATTTTTGGGCGCCGTGGTGTGGTCCGTGCCGATCGCTGGGGAAAGTCCTCGACGCCATTGCCGCCGAACGGGACGACATCAGTATTTACAAAATTAACGTCGACAAGTGCTCTTTTTTAGCGGAACAGTACGACATTTCTTCGATCCCCGCGCTGCTATTTTTTGACAAAGGCAAAATGATCGATCTGACGGTGGGGATGATGATGAAGCAAGATATCGTCGCAAAATTTCACTAAAAATCGACGCATTTAAACTTGACTTGCAGGCATTTTTTTCAATCCCATGTAATATGATCGCTCAAGGCCAGAGGCGTTATTTCGAGGGAATTGCTTGGTTTCTCGCGAGTCTTTTGGTATGCGAGACCAACGATGTCATTACGAAATTTTTGGAAAGGACCCTGAGCCCGTTGCATGTGATATGTGGGCGATTTTTTTTCGGCACGCTCGCTCTCCTGCCCTTCATGTTGGGTCGCGCGGAAAATTTTCGCAGCCGGCATTTGGGGGCGAACTGTTTGCGGGGTTTGATCCTTTTTGTGGGCATGTTCATTTGGTGTTACAGCCTCGACGCGTCCCAGTTGAGCATCGCCTGTCTGATTAATTTCACGACGCCCATGTTTACGCTCCTTTTGGCGGCATTTATTTTGAAGGAAAAAATTGGGCGGCCCCGCATTATCGCGACGGCCATTGGATTTTTAGGGGTTGCGGTCGTCCTCAATCCCCGCACGGCCCCATTTCCCACTGCCGCTGCGGCGCTATTTTTGGTATCGGCCGCATTTTTCGCCGTACTCGACGTCCTCAACAAGGTGCTGGTTACCCGGGAAAATACGCTGCCCAGCTTGTTTTACACCGGATTTTTCGCAATGTTATTTTCCGCTGCAACGGCGGCGATTGCCCATTATCGGAGGCGAGATGAGGCGCCATTTTCGTTTGAGGAATTTATTTTTGGACTCCTTTCCGTCGAAATTTCCCACATTTTATTGCTGATTTTACTGGGGATCGGAGCGAATTTACTGATGTTTTGCATTTTGAAATCTTTTTCACGCGTCGATATTTCGGCCACGGCGCCTTTCCGCTACGTCGAATTAATTTTGGCCAGCGCCTTTGGATATTTATTTTTTGGTGAAAAAATTTCGATCAATGCCGTTTGGGGGGCGATTATTATCGTTCCGAGCGTCATCTATCTCGCGCGCTACGAGGCAAAAACCGGGCCGCGGCAACGGCAAAAGGAACCCGTTTCGCCACTTCGCTGTTGCTAGTTGACAAGTGGGGATAAAATATACAGCATAGCCAAAAAATGCAAAATTTGAAAACGATCAAACGGTTTACGTCATTATTTCTGGCGTTTGCGATGTGGTTTTGGCAATTTTCCTTTGCCCAAAAGCCGTCCACGAAAGCGACCCTAACGGCCCGCAAAGCGGCTCTTAAAGCAGCCCCCAAAGTGGTCCTAACGGCTCCCAGAGCGGCCCCCGAAGAAGTCCCCAGTTGTTTATATTTACTGGCACGGCCGACCCTTTCCCTAGGGCAGGTCGTCACTTTTTTAAAAGAAAAAAATCCCGATTTACCCGAAGCTTACGCCAGGAAAATCGCCAGAATTTACATCGCGGAGTCCAGAATCGAATCCATCAATCCGGCCGTCGCCGTCGCACAAATGGCCTTGGAAACAGGATTTTTACGTTTCGGAGGCACCGTTGACAAAAAACAAAATAATTTCGCTGGAATGGGCTGCGTCAATACTTCGACACCGGGAAACCGGTTTAAAACCATTCTGGAAGGAATTCGGGCGCATATTCAGCACCTAAAAACGTATGCATCGCTGGCGAAATTGAGAAAGCCTTGCGTTGATCCGCGGCGGAAGCTCGTCGAAGAATCGAAAAATTTTGGGAAAGTGAAAACCGTCCAGGGTCTGGCGGGGACCTGGGCTGCGGACGAAAAATATGGAGAAAAATTAGAGAGACTCACCTTCGAATTGCTCCGAACGCAGGCCGCTCCCGATCCCGCTGCATCACTTCCAAAGCAACCTCCAAATCACAGAAAAAAACCGCTTCAAACGCAGGCAAACACATTATAGTTTCCCGGCGCCTCACTCCTTCCAAACGGTCTCCAAATATTTCCAAAATGAGTCGTACTGTTCGAACATTTGCTCGTCGGTGATGGGCAATTTATTGCGGTAGACGAAGTCGGAAAGCGTGTGTTGGTGTAAAATGTAGGCGCAAAAAACGATGTCCCCGCGCATCTCGAAGTACACGCGCAGGTCGCCGATGCGACAGCGGTAAATATCCGCACTGCCGCGGCGAAATTTTTTTACTTTTAGCAATTCTTTGCGTAGGCATTCGTCGCAATGGTCGCTCAATTGGCCGATAAATTGGAGTTGAGCCATTTTGTCCATTTTGTTAAATTCCATTAAACTTTGGTCGCTAAACGTAATTTGGTGCATGGCGCAGCTGCGAGCCTATGGATTTTTCGGCGCTTGCAACATTATAGCGATCGCTTTCATGGGGGCGATGCCCGGTTTTGCCGCCCATTCCTTTGCCGATGTAGAAGGCGAATTTTTACAAATCGTCTCACGATTCGACCCCTTTGCGCCGCTGCCTTCCGCAATTGTTTGTCCGTCGGCGGTGGAGATAAAATTTTTTAAATATTTTTTTACAACACAGCAGATATCTCTCGCCAATGTGAATTTTTACACATTTCGAACATTAATGGCGGAAATATGGGGGCAAATTTTTCCTGGAGAGCACATTATGGACGGCCGTGACATTAAATTTTTGATGCAAAACCGTGGATTTTTCGGCGACCACCGGATTCTCGCAAAAATTTTTCTGGAGGAATCACCCGTCGAAATCGACATATATTTACAAAAAATAATCAATTTTTTAGCGGAACAATGTGAAAATTTTCGTTGGAACACACCGCGGCAGGCGCTGAAAAAAATGACTGCTGTGGCGCAGCCGATCTTTGAAACCTGCGTTTTACTGGGCTACTCTCTGCCAAATCCGTCCCAATTGGACTTCCTTGAATTTGTAAAAAAACTTTCTAAAAACGTAATATATTTTACTTTCAATCGGAGCGACGGCGAACGCAGTACCCTCGAGGTGCTGGAAATGATTTTCGGATCTGCGAAAAATATTGAAAATATTAATCAAAAAAAAGAAAATTTTAGCACAAATTTTTCAATTATGAGGGATTCCGTCGACGCCGCGCGGTGTTGCAATATTGCCCTCGCCGCGGCTGAAATAGCGGGAACGGCGGCGATTATTTGTTCCGCGGACGCGCACGCCCAGCTGGTCGCCCACGAACTCGACGCCCTCCGCGTTCCCTACCACAGCGGATTTTCGAGAAAAATTTTCGACGCCACCGATAACGTCGTTTTTGCCTGGTATCAGTTCCAGCTACATGGAAATTTTGAATATTTTTTACATTTTTTAGACATTCTCCGTTGCCAAAATCCGTCACTATTTTCAGAGAATAATTACAAATATCTGTCTTTTTTGTTTCACCGCTACCCCGTCGATTCCGTCGAGCGCTTGGCGCCGCAGGTCGAAGACCCGCAAATCAACACCATTCTTTTGCGCTATCCGCTCCTGCCCGAGTGGGCGACCGTGGGTGAATTTGTCCAGAAAACGACTCTCATTTTACCGGAAATTCGCGAAAAAATGTCCCATTTTCCCCTCGATTTAAATGTAAAAAAAAGCGCATTTTTGGCGTATGCTTTG
>JAISBJ010000086.1 GCA_031266235.1 Puniceicoccales bacterium
AAATTAGCCCCAATGCCGTGCCTCCCGTCTGCCGCATCCTCGACTTTGGGAAATATCAGTACGAAGCCGCCAAAAAACAGAAGGATCACAGGTCCAATGGCGCGAAAATTAAGGAAGTAAAATTCCGTTTTTGTACCGAAGCCCACGATTATGCGACGAAATTGCGCCACGTCATTGAGTTTTTGGACGACGGAGATAAGGTCAAAGTCTCCGTATTTTTTCGTGGACGGGAGTTGGGTCAGACGCAGTTGGGGTTCGAGCTCGTCAGCAAATTGACGGAAGATCTCGCCCATTGCGCGACTTTGGACGCCGAGGCGAAATTGGTCGGCAGAAATATCGTTGCCACCTACTCGCCTTCCAAAAAAAATAAACCAAAAACTCAGGAAATTCCTGCCCAAAACGCCTTTAATGCCCTGGATATTCCTCCCAAAATAGCTGGGAAATAAACGGGCCGGCGCCCCACCCTCATACCTCCAGTCTGAGCCGCTATTTTCCCTTTGTCAACAATTTTTTTTGTAAAAAATTCGTCTACAGGCTTAGATTTGGCGAAAAATATTAGAAAAAAATAATTAAAATTTGTCAATGATTTTTTATAAAAATTTTTATCTCAAAGTCGGAGAACGGCGGAGAGCATTAGGAAAAAATAATTAAAAGTAGCGGAAAAAAGATAATTTTTGGAAGCAATATATTTTGGCCTTGAATAAATCGCGATTGTGGGAATAACCATTGCCGATGCGCGCGCTGCGGAGTCATTTGGGGCAGTTTTTCTGCGTATTTCTGGTGATTTTTTGGGCGCCGGGAGTGCTGCGAATGTGGGCCGCGGCGTCGAAAAATCCAACCGCCACTGCAAAAATAACGCCGCCAAAAGTAGCGCAATCCAAAACAGTGCCATCGCAAACGGAAAAAACAAAAGCAGCTCCTGAAGCCAAAGCAGCCCCCAAGGGCAATTGTGTTGCAAAATTAATGGCCGCGCTGTTTCCCTCTTTGAAATCAAACTTCGCCGCCGGCATAAAGTACTTGACATTGGACGAAATCGCGCAATTACTGCAGATGAAAGCGTTTCCGGAGGCGAAAAAAAATCAGGCCACGTTGACGAAGGGGCAGGCGGTCGTCCGGTTTGCGGCGGGCGATAATTTTGTGACCTACCAGAAGTCGAAGATATTTTTGGCCCAAAAAATTGTTTTTTCCGGCGGGAAATTGCATATCAGCTGCGACGATTATTCGCAGGTGCTCGTACCGCTGCTGGCGCCTCATTTAGTGCGGGAAAAGAAGCCGTCGCTCCGAACGATCGTCATTGATCCGGGCCATGGCGGCAAGGATTCTGGGGCGGTGAATGCGGGTTTGGGGCTATCCGAAAAAATGCTGGTGCTCCAGATCGCGAAATTATTTCAGGCGGAGTTGGTAAAACGGGGCTATCGGGCGACGTTAACGCGCGATGACGATACATTTATCGAGCTCAAAAATCGTCCGGCAAAGGCCAAAAATGCGGATTTTTTTATAAGTTTGCATTGCAATTCGGCGGCCAATCATTTGGCTCATGGCGTAGAGGTTTTTACATTGCCGCGCGCGAGAAAATTTCCGGGCAACGCCTGCGATCCTTGGAATTTGATTGCGGTGTACTCCTTTTTATCGGCGTCTACTGCAGCGACTGGCTTTGAAAATCGCGGCCTGAAAACGGCGGAATTTGCTGTTCTGAAGTCACTTTCGGTGCCCGGCGTACTGATCGAGATGGGTTTTTTGAGCAATCTCGAGGAAGCGAGGAAGTTGGCGGACCCTTTATTTCAGAAAAAAATTGTGCAAGGGCTAGTGAATGGGATTGAAAAATATGCTGCGAATTTGATTAAATTTGAACCTCCGCGGGGTAGCCGATTTTCATTGCGGAAAAAAATTACGCCGAAAATTGAACCTGAAAAACACGCCGCGAATTTGGATCAATTTAAATCTCCGAAGGGCAGCCAATTGGTAAAATTTTCCGAAAAATGAATTTTTTTTTACAAAAATCAGATGTTGCCAGTTTTTTTCATAAATTATGAAAAAAAGGGTTGACAAAATCGAGGGAGAACGACAGGCTAAAGGCAGAGGGGTGGGGCGAGCATCGCGTTTAGCGGCGGCGGCGAAGGTTGCGCGTGTGCTTGCGATGGATGCCGTGGCGGCGGCTAGGTCGGGCCATCTCGGGTTGCCGCTGGGGTGTGCCGAAATCGGTGCGGCATTGTTTGGCCATTTGTTGCGCCTGAATCCGGAAGACCCGCGCTGGATCAATCGCGATCGCTTCATTCTATCGGCGGGCCATGGGAGTATGTTTTTGTATGCGTGGCTGTATTTGAGCGGGTTTAGGGTCGGCGATTTACAAAAATTTCGCACCGAGGGCGGTCATTTACCGGGGCATCCGGAATTTGGCGTGACGCCCGGCGTGGAGTGCACGACGGGGCCTTTGGGGCAGGGGGTAGCCAATGTGGTTGGGTTTGCGGTTTCGCAGCGGATGCAGCTGGGGCGGATCCCCGGTGCCGGCGAGATCCTCGATTACCGCGTTATTTGTCTCTGTGGCGACGGCGATTTGCAGGAGGGCATTAGTCACGAAGCGTGTTCGTTGGCGGGGCACTGGGCGCTGGATAATTTACTTTTAATTTACGATTCGAACGGCGTCACGCTCGACGCTCCCCTGGCGAGGACGCAATCCGAGGACATTCGCGGGCGTTTTGAGGCCTATGGATTTTTCGTGCAGGAGGTGGATGGCCATGACGTGGTGCAATTTATCGCGGCTTACGGGCGGGCGACGCATTCTTCAAAACCCAGCTTAATCATTGCAAAAACGGTGATTGGGCGCGGTCTTACTGGGATTGAGGGCACGAGTGCTGCCCACGGCGAAGCCGGCATTAAAAGGATTGGCGAGGCGAAGCGGGCGTTGGGTTTGCCCGGGGAACCGTTTTTTGTGAGCGACGATGTTAAACAATTTTTTACCGATCGGCGCCGCCAATGGCGCGAGGATTACGACCGTTGGGTGGCGCGTTTTGATGCGTGGAAGGGGCGGAATGGCGAGGTTTGGAGGTTATTTTTCGGCGATCGAGAGGGTGAAAACGGAGCGACGGCGAAAGATATTTTTGGGGATAATGAAAAAAGTTTTAATGGAGATAAACGGCAACGGAAGGATATGTTGCCAGCGGAAGATGCGTTTACTAGAGAGGATTTTTTAGGTAAATTTGAGAAAATTTCGATGCGCGAGGCCGGCGGAAAAAT
>JAISBJ010000012.1 GCA_031266235.1 Puniceicoccales bacterium
GAAAGATTAGAAATTTTGCGCCAAAGCAAGGTCATTGGGCAGTCGCTCGACGCGAAAATTATCGTCAAAGGCGGCGACGATATGTTTAAAATTTTGGAAAAATATGAAAAAGATTTACCAGAATTTTTCATTGTTTCGCAGGTCACGCTCGTAAGAACGCAGGGGGAGGCGTGTGTTGAGGCGGCGCTGTGCGGCTGGGAGCGTTGTCAGCGGAGTTGGCGGCGCGTGCCGAAGCTCGTCGACTATGGGGAATTTCGGAACATTTCGGAGCGCTGTCGGCGGGCATTGGAGGAAAATTTTTCGAAAAATTAGGACATGAACAAGGTTGAAAATGTAAAAAGTGACATGCAAGTACTGCTGAGGGCCCTGAAAAATCGCAGGAGGCAGGCCAATCCGTCGTCCGATGCGGACGGGATTTACTTTTCGATGGAGGACCTCAGGCACGTCCTCCTCGACCGCGAAAATGAGCAGCGGGAACAGGAAAATCGCATCAAAATTCAAAATAAGCAAAAACTAATCGAAAAAGTTTTAATCGAAAATAAAAATACGGTCATTTCGGCCGCCGGAATCGCCGATATCCTAGGTTTTAACCCGATCAGTAAAGTTTCGCCGCCCAGGGTAGAAGAGGGCGCAGCCGATTCGAAATATGAAAAATATTATAGTAAACTTTTACAGCTGAGGGAAATTTTGGACAATAAGGTGGGGACGGTGCCGCCGGAGATCGAGTTCGCTTGGAGTTTGCTGCGGCAGGAGGCCGACAAAAAAAAGGAGGTGCAGGACGCCATCGACAGAATTGTAAACGGAACCTATGGAATTTGTGAAATTACCGGCGAGGAAATCGCCGCCGAGCGCCTGGAGGCCGTCCCGTTCACGCGTTATTCTGTGCGGGGGCAGCGGGAATTCGAGCGAAAAATGGCTCTGCGACGAGAAAAACAGACGAATGCGCTCTTCGCGGACGAGACGGAGGATGTTTTCGGCGTGGCCTATGATGAGCAGTCGGAGGAGTAAATTTGTGCTGTATTGCTGCGCGCTGGGGACCGTTTTGTGCGATCAGGGGACGAAATTTTTAGCCGAAACTTATTTGCCGCTGCGGAGCATTAATTTTGGGAAATGGCTAAGTTTTTCGCTCGCCCACAACACCGGTTGCGCGTGGAGTTTGCTGCCCGATCGCGCGCTATGGCTCGCTATTTTGGGAATTTTTTTTGTGGGAATCGTCCTTTGGAAGCGGCATTTTTTCGGGGTTTACGAGCGCCCCATCACCTTTGGATTGCTGTTGGGCGGCGTATTGGGCAACGCGCTGGATCGTTTTTTTCGGGGGTTTGTGATCGATTTTATTAATATTAATTTACAAATTTATCACTGGCCGGCTTTCAATATCGCCGACGCATCGCTATGTCTGGCGGCATTTTCCCTGCTATTTTTCGCGCCAAAAATATAAAAAAAGTGGCCTTAAAAAATAAAAATAACTTGACAATAACAGCGGCTGCCGATATCCTAAGACCGTGCAGTCGGGAGGAAAGTTGCGCATTTTCCGCGGGGAATTTTTTGTATTTTGGGCCGCTGGGCTACTGGGCGTTGGCGGTTGCCGTTCCTTCGAGGAGGAGGTTGTAAAAAATGAGCAGCGAGCTTTACATTTCAGTGGGACCGTCAATGGTGTGCCGCCGGCAGCTACCCCATTGGCTCCCGCCGGGGAAATTTTTTTTACCTGTGACCACGATTTGGATCTCTACGAATTGCTCGATTTGGCGTTCGACCGCAATCCGTCGACGCGGGTCGCCTGGCACCAAATCACGTCCGCTTTGGCTCAAAAAACCAAGGCCGATAGCGCTTTTTACCCCCACGTGGCCGCCAGTTTGAACGCCGGGCGGAGCGAGCAATTGGGCGGAAAAGGCCCCGACGGCAAGCATTTGACAACGTCCATCGCCAGCACCGTCTACCCTCAAGTCGAAATCAGCTACTCCCTGTTCAAATTCGGGGCGCACCGGGAGAGTTCCGCGGCGGCGTTGGGGGCGTTGAAGGCGGCTAATTTTCAATTCAACCACGCTTTGCAGCAGGTGGCGTACCGGGTCAATTTGGCTTATTTTGGCTTAAATGCGGCCATTGCGATCGTCCGCGCCAGCGAACAGAATTTGGAAGACGCGAAAGTTGCGCTCGATGCGGCTAAAAATCGCCACCAATCGGGGTTGGCCAGCAAGCAGGATTCGCTGAAGGCGCAGGCGGCTTACAGTGCTGCCGCGTTTGAGTTGGAGCATTCGCGGTCGGCCGTGGAGTCCGCGCGCGCCCGCCTGGCTCAGGCGATAGGAATCCGCGTCAGCGATCAACTGCGGGTGGTGGCCGATGGCGGGGAGGAAATTCCCGATCTCGGCAGCGTGGAGCGTTTGATCGGGGAGGCTCTGGAGTTACGGCAGGATATGTGGGCTAAGCGGGAAGCGTTGGAGGCGAAAAGACACAATTTGAATGCCAGGCAGTGCGATCGCTATCCGGAGGTCGTCGCGGGGCTAAGGGCGTCGCGGAAGAAGGTCCAGCACGTGCCGGGGATGTATAATAATTTTGAGGCCTACGTGGGTTTGAAGTGGGATATTTTCGATGGACACCTGAAAATGGCCGAGCAACTCATGGCCCACGAGGATATGAAGATAGCCGGCCAACAGCTGAAAGCGCAAGCCGTCGACATTGCGAGCGAGGTTTGGGAATATTTTTACGCTTTGAAATCGGCGGTCCAGAAGTTAGGTTCGGCGGAGGAGGCGGAGCGGTCCGCTTTGGAGGCGTTTCGCTACACGCGGGAGGCCTATGGCAGCGGCCTGAGTTCGTTCACGGACCTGTCGACGTCCCAGAGCGCGCTTTCTAACGCCAGAAAACAACTCATTTTTGCCAAAAATGATCTGTCGGTGAGCCGGGTAAATTTAGCGTATTGCGCGGGTAAAATTTTGGAGCAGTAGGGGGAGGACAGCTATGGCGGAACGTGAATTAATAGTAAAAATTTTTTTTATTTTAGGGGCCATTGCCTGCGGTGGGTGCGGCCAGAAAGTCGAAGCGCCGGCGAAGGTAAAGCCGCCCGTCCCCGTCGTAGTCAGTAAAGCGGTGAGAAATGATCTGTCGGTGAGCCGGGTAAAATTGGCGTATTGCGCGGGTAAAATTTTGGAGCAGTAGAGGACAGCTATGGCGGAACGTAAATTAGTGGTAAAAATTTTTTTTATTTTAGGGATCATTGCCTGTGGTGGGTGCGGCCGGAAAGTCGAAGCGCCGGCAAAGGTAAAGCCGCCCGTCCCCGTCGTAGTCAGCAAGGCGGCCAAAAGGGATTTCCCGGTCCATCTGGCTTCCGTGGGGCGCTGCCGGGCTTACAACGAGGTTGAGGTGGTGTCGCAGGTGAGCGGCGGAATTATTGCCGTGGATTTCGAAGAGGGGGCTTCCGTCGAGCAGGGGCAGCCGCTATTTCGCATCGATGACCGCAAATACAGGGCCATTTTAAAGGCTGCGGAGGCGGATCGCGACCGCCATCGCGCGCAACTCGCCATCGACCAAGTCCAGCTGGAGCGCTCCCGGTCACTCGCCGACAAGGACTACATTTCCAAGCAGGAATTCGAGACTTATTTGGCGCGGGTCGAGCAGGATAAGGCCAGCATAGCCGGTGCGGAGGCGGCGATCGAGCGGGCGAAAGTAGATTTGGAATATTGTTCTGTGCGAGCTCCGTTGGCTGGCATGGTTGGGCGGCGTTTAGTCGACGGCGGGACCGTTGTCAAAGATATGCAAAAACTCGCCACAATTCGCCAGATGGAGCCGATGAGCGTCGATTTTTTTGTTGCGGAGAACGATTTTTACCGGCTAAAGCAGCGGTTTGAAGCCAATGATCGGCGGTTAAATTTGGAGATTGCTCCGATTGCCGGCGGAGAACTTCGGGCGCGGGGCGTTTTAAAATTTCTTGACAATAGGATCGACAGTACCAGCGGTTTGATGCATTTGAAGGGCGAGTTTAGCAATAGCGAAGGGAATTTTTGGCCGGGTACGGCGGTGCGGGTACGCGTCGAGCTCGAGATACTGAAGGGAGTTGTCGTAGTCCCGTCGGAGAGCGTGAAAATAAACAACGCCGGCAAGCCCTATTTATATGCCGTGAAGCCCGACGAAACTTCGGCGACGAAGCATAAAGCGGCGCAGATTTACCCGGAGGTCGGCTACCAGGGCGAAGATTTTGCGGTTATGGAGCGGGGCGTGGACGAAGGGGAAACGATTATTTTACGTGGCAATTTATTATTGGGGCCGGGTTCCGACGTGATTCCCCTGCCGGAGGGCGGCGGTGGCGGTGTACCCGGAGGTGATCCTCAGCAGCGTCGGTAAAAATGATAACGGATTATGCGAAATTTAAGTGAAATTTTTATTAAACGGCCGGTGATGACCGTGCTACTGGTGCTTTCCATTATTTTGGCTGGAGTTTTCAGCTATTTGGATCTGCCGGTGAGCGATTTGCCGACCGTCGACTACCCCATCATCAACGTGCGCGCGGCTTATCCGGGCATGGACCCACAGATGGTAGCGGCCAATATTGCGTCGCCGCTGGAGAAGGAATTCATGCAAATTGCGGGCGTCGAGCAGGTATCGTCGACGAGCATGCAGGGGGCGGTGAGCATTACTTTACAATTTAATCTCAATAAGAGCATCGATTCGGCGGCGACGGACGTGCAATCGGCGATCACCCGCGCTTCGAGCCAACTGCCCCGCGACATGCCCTCTCAGCCGGTCTATGAAAAAACAGACCCCAACGGTACCCCCATTTACTTCCTCAATTTGAGCAGCGATTGCCTGTCGGCGGCGGAGTTATATGACCTAGCGGACCGGGAAATTTGTAATAAAATTAGCATTTTGGAAGGGGTTTCGAAGGTACAGGTTTACGGTATTAAGCGGGCGATTCGCATTGAATTGGATGGGGACAAATTATACAACAAGGGCCTGACGATTTCGGATATTATCAGGGCGGTGCAGGCGGGGACGGTATCGATGGCGGCCGGGAGTTTGAAGGGTAGGAAAAACGCGGTTATTTTGAAACCTTTGGGACAGTTGGAGACGGCGAAGGGCTACCAGGACCTGATTATTGCCTATAAAAATGGGGCGCCAGTTTATTTGAGGGACGTTGGCGAGGCGGTTGAGGGTGTAGAGTCGAACGACGTCAAGACGTGCTATTGGAGTCGGGACATGGCATCTGGTCGGGCCAGTGTGGCGATTGCGGTGACGCGCGGCGCTGGGGCGAACGCCATCAAAATTTCGGAGGCCGTCGAGCAATTAATCCCGGCGATCAACCGCCAATTGCCTTCGTCGGCGACGCTGACGGCCGTTTACAATCGCGCCAACAAGATTGTGGATTCGATAAACGACGTCAAGGAGACGCTGGTGATCGCATTTTTACTGGTTGTGGCGGTA
>JAISBJ010000014.1 GCA_031266235.1 Puniceicoccales bacterium
GGACGTGGAAGGGGAAGCGCTGGCGGCTCTCGTGGTGAATAAATTGCGTGGGACGCTGAATGTTTGTGCGGTCAAGGCGCCGGGTTTTGGCGACCGCCGCAAGGCGATGCTCGAAGATATTGCGGTCCTCACCGGCGGCAAATTTATCTCCGAAGACCTCGGCATCAAGCTGGAAAACGTGACCGTCGACGATCTCGGCCGCGCCAAACGCATCACGATTAGCAAGGAGGACACGACCATCGTCGAGGGGAACGGCGGCCACGGCGATATCCAGGCGCGCATCAAACAAATTCGCCACCAAATCGACGAGTCGACGTCCGATTACGACCGCGAAAAACTCCAGGAACGGCTTGCGAAATTGGCGGGTGGAGTGGCGGTGATTCGGGTCGGTGCGACTACGGAGCCGGAGATGAAGGAGAAAAAAGATCGCGTCGACGATGCCCTCAACGCCACGCGCGCCGCCGTCGAAGAGGGGATTTCTGCGGGTGGCAGTGTTGCGCTTTTGCGGGCTTCGACGGTCATCGATTCGCTCGAGATCCCCTGTCCGGACGGTAAAATTGGTGCGAAAATTGTCAAACGCGCCATTGAAGCTCCGCTCCGCCAACTCTGCGAAAATGCCGGTGTCGAAGGGGGATTAATTGTCCAGGAAGTCCTGAAAATGAGCGGCACGCAGGGGTACAACGTGGCGACGGGGAAATTCGAAGACCTCATCGCGGCGGGCGTTGTCGATCCAACGAAAGTAAATCGCACTGCCCTTCAAAATGCGGCCTCCATCGCTGGATTGCTGCTCACGACGGAATGCATCGTCGCCGATATTCCCGAGGAAAAATCCGCTTCTTGCCGCCACGGGCCGAATCCCGGCATGGACGACATGATGTAAAATTTTCCCCAACGGGCTACGCCCATTGGATTTGAAGTCCCGGCCCGCGGCTGCGCCGCGGGCCGAATCTATTTTTCGGCCCGGCGCTTCGCGCCGGGCCTATCTGATTTTAGCCTGTCTTTTAAATTAATTTTAATTGTCAATTAATAATTCCAAAATTTTTTAAGTCAACTCAAAAATTTACGCAAATGAAATAAAATTTTCACAACAAAAAATCATGAGCAATACACCGCCGCTAATTTTTCCACCTGTCGCATGAAATTTATGCTTGCCAAAATCCCACTTTGACTGATTTTCAAAACGAATACCCGTGGCCAAAGCAAAGCAAAATATCCATCGGACCCCACCGTTCAGCTTGGAATTCGAACAGGCGCTGCTCGCGGGTTGCATCATCGACGGCGGCCAAGACGGCATTTCGCTCTGCATTCACGAAAAAATTACGCCGGAATCCTTCTACCTGCCCGCCCACGGCCTCGTCTACCAAGCGTTGCTCGAACTCTTCAGCGCCAATACCCCCGCCAACGAACTCATCGTGGGGGAAAAATTAGCGGCGAGCGGTTCCCTCGAAAAAGTCGGCGGCTACGACTACATCAACCATATCACCAGCCGCATCGATACCCCGACCCATCTCAAACATTACATCAAACGCGTCAAAGATCTCGATCTCGTGCGGAAAATTATCGCCGTTGCCACTGCGAGCATCGAAAATGCCTACGCCGGTGTCGACGACGCCGGACAATTTCTCGAAGAGGTCGAACGAGCGATCTTCGCGGTCTCCGAAAACCGCATTTCCGACTCGGCACTATCGATCAAGGAGTCCATCGACCGCGCCGAGGTCCTGATCGACAATATTTTTCACAAACGCAGTGCCGTCGACAGCGTGCCGTCCGGATTTGTCGACCTCGACCGCCTGACGTCCGGGTTTCGAGCCGGCGAAATGATTGTCATAGCGGCCCGGCCGTCCATGGGGAAGACGAGTTTGGCGTTGAATATCGCGGAATCCGTGACGTGTCCGAAGTCGGCCACACCCGTTCCAACCCTATTTTTCAGCCTGGAAATGTCCGCCGAGCAGCTCGCGTTGCGTTTGATGTGTGGGCGTTCCGGGGTTAATTTTGAACGGCTGCGCACGGGATTCGCCCCCCGAGAAGAGATCTCAAAATTCCACGCCGTGAATCAGGAACTCAAAAAATCGCCGCTGTGGATCGACCAATCCTGCGGCATATCCATTACGGAAATCCGCGCCAAAGCCCGGCGCATGCACAATAAATACAAGCTGGGCCTGGTCATCATCGACTACATGCAGCTCCTCGCGAGCCACGATAACAGGATGCCTCGGGAGCAACAAATTGCGGAAATTTCTCGCGGCGTAAAGGCGATGGCGCGGGAATTATCGGTCCCCGTGATCGTTTTGAGCCAACTCAACCGCGATTCCGAGCGGGAAAAACGGCAGCCGCGGCTCTCCGACCTGCGCGAATCGGGATCCATCGAACAGGACGCCGACATCGTACTGCTGCTGTCGAAGGGCAAGGAGCGCGATGAGGAGGAGGAAGTTTTGCTTGATGTTGTGAGGCGGGATCTCATCATTGCGAAGCAGAGGAATGGCCCCGTGGGGATTGTCCCGCTGGCATTCAAGAAAAATTTAACGCGATTTGAAAATTATGCTCATGAAAAAGATAGGTAGCGGTAGTATTTTATGGCTCTTGGCGACGAAGAGTTTTGTCTTCGCGGACGACACTCAAAATCCCAACACAGCTACCGCAACGGAAAAAGTCACCGCCGACAAACCTACTCAAAATACCGAAAAAAGCGCACCACTCCAAGCGCCAGCGGCCTTCGTCCCCTATGAAAAAAAAAGCGAGTACAGTCTGCAACCGATCCGGAAAATCGTGATCGCAGTCGACGGACAACCCCCAAAAACCGAGGACTTTATCCGCGCCCATATCCAATTGCGCGAGGGCGACGCCTTCAGCGTCCATACCGCCGATGAAGCGATCCACTCCCTCGCCCAAACCGGTATGTTCGACGATGTCCGCCTGTCTGTTGACCAAAATTCCGACGCCTCACTAGTCCTCAATTTCTCCCTCACAACACGCCCTAAAATCGCAGCGATCGAGTTCCCGCACGAAAAAATTAGTAATAAAAAATTAAAAAAAGAAATAAAAACCACCGAAGGCGAGTACCTCAATCGAAGTTTCATCAACGACGATATCCAAGCTATTTACCGCCATTATCAAGTTATGGGCTTTCCGCGGCCGACCATCGATTACAAAATCAAGCCCACCGACGATCCTAAATTTGTAAAAATAGTTTTTGACATCGTTCCGGGCGAAGGCTTTCACATTTCCGCGATCAAATTTACTAACTTCGGCGACGTCAATACGGAAAAAATTAAAAAACGCATGATGCTCAAAACGTGGTCTCTTTTCTCATTTTTGACAAAAAAAGGCTATTTCATCGATATTTTACTTGACGCTGACCGCGAAATGATTATCGAAGCGATGCAAAACGCCGGCTACCTTGACGCCAAAATTACGCGCGCAGCCTTTGATCGGGCGGGGAATTCGAAAAGAGGGGTTCTGGAATTTGTTGCGAATCTCGGCCAAAAATATCTTACGGGGCAAGTCCAGTTCACGGGCAACAAAGTTTACCCCGACGAGAAAATTGCTTCCCTCGTCAAAATCAAGGCAGGCGACCCGTTTTCGCCGGGGGATATCGCTGATACCGCGGAGGCCATCCGCAATTTTTACAGCTACAACGGCTACATCAATACCGTCGTCGGCGCCGAAAAAATCCCGACTTTTACAAATAACACTATTGATGTAAAATTAACCATCGACGAATCGCCCCTGACCTACGTCGGGTCCATCAGCGTCAAAGGGAATTTCAAGACGAAAAATAAAGTCATTCTGCGCGAATTGGCCCTCGCGCCGGGCGATAAATTGAATTATATTAAGTTAAAAAATAGTGAAAATCGTTTAAAAAATACCGAATTTTTCGAAACCGTTTCCTGCGACATAGACGACACGGACGTTCCGGATCGCAAAAATATTCAAATCGATGTAAAGGAAAAAAATACGGGGAAGATCCAGCTCGGCGGCGCGATCAGCGCGACCAATAACCAATTCATTTTCCTCGAGCTCTCCCAGTCAAACTTCGATCTCTTTAACGGGAAGGCGAAATTTCAAGGCAGCGGCCAAAAATTGCACGCACGCGCTCAAATCGGTACCCGGGAAAATCAGCTGACCCTGTCCTTCGAGGAACCCTACCTCTTCGACCGCGAACTCGCTTTCGGCATCGATATTTTCGGCGAAAAAACGAAGTACCGCACCTCCGACAGCAACTACAGCGGCCCGAGCTACGACCAAACGGCCATCGGCTTCGAGCCATATTTTCGCAAACGCCTTTACGAATTGTGGGTCGGTCGCCTGGGGTACAATTTGACGCGTAAAAATATCCGCAACGTCAGCGAAACCGCCGTGCAACCCCTCAAGGACGAGGCCGGCCGCCGTTCCGCATCCCGCGTAAAATTTTCCGTCGAACGCGATACCCGCGACAACTATATTTTCCCGCGCAGCGGCTCGAACGTGGGTTTACACCAGGAATTGGCTGGGCTCGGCGGCTACACGAAGCTCTATAAAATCGCCGCCAGCGCGACGAAATGGCTAACGGTCTCGGAAAAATACGACCATACCCTCGCCATCGCCGCAAAAATCGGCATGATCTGTCCATTCAATCGCCAGGCGACGCCGTTCTCCGAACGCTACTTTTTGGGCGGCGACGCGCTCATGCGCGGGTTCGAATTCCGGGAAATTTCCCCGAAAGACCAGCGCGGCGAAAGCCTCGGCGGCAACTCATTTGTCTACGGCGGAGCTGAATACACGGCCAATATTTTCGACGATTTTTACTTCGCCACATTCGCCGAAGTCGGCAACGTGGGCGTCCATCAAAGTCCGTTCCGCAGGGGGTGGAACGCGGACGCGGGCTGCGGATTGCGCATATTTATTGGGGGAATGCCCCTCCGCCTCGACTGGGGCTACCCTATCCATTGTGCGAAAGATACGAAAAAGAAGGGCCTGCAATTCAATTTTTCCTTCGGCATGTCGTTTTGATTCAATATTTTTTCAGCCATTTTGTATAAATTTGAAAAAAAATCTTGACACCATATTTTTTTACAATATTCTCTTCATCAGAATTTGAAAGGTTGGGTAGCACCATGGGAAGGATATTGAGGGATGCGATTATTAGTTTGGGATTTATGGCCATTTTTCTGGAGGCGTCGTCATCGTTTGCTGGGAAGTCGGGCAAGTCGATAAAACGAAATGCGTCTGCTTCGGCAGTTTCCGAAAGGGAAAAGGAGATCCAAGAAAAGCGGGATAAATTTTTAGCAAAATTAGCAAAAGCGATACAAGAAAATGACCTCAAGGCAATCGAGCACAGGCTCAGATCCTTGGCCTATCCTCCGACAACCAGTAAGTCAGCAAAAAAAGCGATGTTACGCAGTTATGTGGCTAAGAATTTGGCGATTCGGATGGTCCTCGACGATAGCGATTTAAATGCGATGGATATTCCATTTTTAGCGGAATTAATTGCGGCCATACACGGGACGCTACCCATAGCTGAATACGCTAGCATTCACGACGACTACCGCCATATTTTCGCTAGAAAGGCTTGAAATTTTTATTTATTTTTGATGTTTTCATTAGTGTTTTCTTATTTTAGGTTACGTTGAAGGTGTCCTTCGGGGCACTTTTTTCGGTCCCGCGTGGACGTGTAAAAATTTTGCTTCCAAAAACATGTGTCCCACAATTTAGCCAACGAAAATTTTGTCAACAAAAAAATACATGCCAAAAATTTCAGCGGCGAACATATTGATTTGGAGTTTTTAAAATTTATATAAAAAAATTTCAATAATTGAGCCCGTGCAGTAGAATCAATGCCCGCGCGATTTCGGCGAGAACCGGATACGCCGCACGCACCCCGTAGGCCGTCCCCGTCGGCATGGTGGGCTCGTCGAGCACAACTGTCACCAAAAATTTCGGCTCTCCAAGCGGAAAAAA
>JAISBJ010000040.1 GCA_031266235.1 Puniceicoccales bacterium
AAAATGACGACCAGCACCATAACCAGGAATTCTACGGACTGCGCTAGCATCATACTGCAGAGAATGGCCGTCATAACCCCTAGCATCACGCCGACGTAGGTGCGCAAAAGAAGCGTCCCCAGTAGGCAAGAGAACGTTATCGGCATCAGGTAGGGCAGCAAACATAGCGGATCCAACGCCGTCGCCACCGCATCTCCCTCCTTCTGCACAAACGTAATGGCCTTCGCAAATATTTTCCACTCGAAAACCCAAACAAATCCTCGACAAATGAGCAAATTGATGAGTAATAGCGAAAGGGCCAATACTATCTCTTTGTGGGACAAATTCCTGAGATCCCTGCGCGTCGTGCAAAAAAATAAATAGACCAGCGCCAGGACCAGAAACGCAAATAAATATCGCTCCCCAAAATGACCATTTCCGTGCAAAGAAGGCATATTGGCCTCCTCCAGGGCGTTGCGGTAAGCCAATAAACACTCGTAATGCTCCGGCGTCACCATACTCCCCCCCTCGATAATGATGTCGTTCACGAGCACTTTTTGGGTCACATTAGGCGTCGATTGGACCACCTTCGTCATCTTCTGACTCGTCGCCGTATCGTCGAAAACAATATTGGGCTTGAGTCCAGTTTTTAAAATGCGGTACACCGCCTGGAGCACATCCGCCGTGACCTCTATCGAAAAAAACCGCAACTTAAAAAAACGATCCGCTTCCTCACTATCCCGATAGCGGCCATGGTGATCGCCCCCGTGGACCTCGATATTGAGGAAATTTTCCTTGCCCTCTTGCCATAAATCCTGATCAAATACGCCTTCTTTTAAAACATCTTTTACAATCGCCAGCCCTTCGACCAAGACCCCGGTGCGGCCGTAGGCGTCGATATTGCGGACCAACGCGTCCACATCGCTCCAGTGGAGGTTCACCCCATGCTTATCATTGAAGCTGCGCACGAAGACTTTGAGTTCAAAAAAGTAGGCTTCGAGGGACTCCGTTTGGTCGGAGAAACTGTCCAGCAATTCGTCGAGGCGGAACATGCTGTTTTCGAAGCGCTCGTAGGCCTCCAAATCGATCTTGAATACGGGTGCGACGAGACTGCGCCGCTGCTCCCGGAGGCGTTCCGTTTTAATTTCGCTGACGTATTCGAAGGGGATTTGCGCCGTAATTTGTACGCGCGCCTTAGATCGCGGGATAAACTGGATCCAGAGGAGGTCCTGGCCGCCGAAGCAAATCATCGTGATCAGAAGCGCTAAAAAGGAGAGTACCAGTATCGCCAACGCGTGTTTTTTCAGCGAAATCCTGTGTTTCAGGCCGAATAAATCCGTACCCATCCGGCGCGCGCCGTAGGACACCGACTCCACATTTTTACTGCGACTAAAACTCCCCCCAAAAAACATACGCGTACGCCCGCAATCGCTGCTCGAATTTCAAGGATCATACCCCTTGGAGGCCGATTGCAATCCAAATTTCTTGGCAAAATCGCACCCGTCGATCTCGAATAAAACGTTTGTGCGGTCAGGGGAAATCATGAATTGTGGGCAATGGAAGAGCTGCCCGAGTAAAATTTTTACGTCTTCTTGACGCACCGGTTGGAAGGGGAGGTGGGCGCAGAATTTTTTGGCCCAATCCTCTCGCGCGAGGACTTTGTTAGCGCTTTCGAGCGACGGATCCTGGAGCCACCGCAGGACCATTTCCTCCGAAATTTCTCGGGGCAACGCGGTAATTTTATAAATATTTTTACCAAAATTTTCAATTTCAATGCCGAAATCGGCCATCACCCCCAGGGCAGCATCGATGGCGGCTGCCTGATCGGGCGCGACGGTGACGACCCGCGGGATGAGTAGCCCTTGGGCGGCGAACTGCCCCGGATAATGTAAAAATTTATTCAACAAAATACACCGCTGCGCCGCCGCGAGCGACACAAAAACGAGTCCCGTTTCGGCCTCAAAAATGGCGAATTTCCCGCCGCCGAAGAGCCCCACAAGGTTCCAGGGCAAGTCCTCTTTTTCGAGCAATTCACTGGGAAAATGCTCCAAATTTTGCGGCAACGACAGCTCGAAAACCTGCTGGGGCGGAGGCACATACCGTTCCGCCGCACGAGATTCCGTCGGCGACGATGACCCCGTTTGGCCGCCACTCCGGCGAAGAAAATTAAGCTCCGGCACCGCCGATCGCCCTCGCCGAAAACCTCCAAAATCCATCGACTTCGACAGCAATTCTGCGGAAATCGTCGACGAAAACGCCCCCGGATCACCGCGGTCTTCGGCGGACATATTATTTTCCGCGGAGGGACATAGTTTTACAATTTTTTTTCGAAGCGCGTCCATCACCGCCTCCTGAACAAAATTTTTTACCAACAAATCATTCCTGAAACGCACCTCTTTTTTTTGCGGATGAACGTTAAAATCGACGAAATGGCTGCGAAATTCGAGGAATAAAAACGCCCCCACGGCCGTCACGCGGGACTTAATCATGGCGTAGGTGTCGCGCACGACCCGCATCAGCGCTGGGTTATTGACGTTTCGCCCGTTGACAAAAATTAAAAAATCCGGCCTGCTCACGAGCCCGTCCACCGCCGGCTCAAACAATATCCCCCGCAGCCGCACCTCCTCCCGGGCGCAATCCAGCGGCGCGTACTGATCAAAATGCCCAAAAAGTAGCTCCGTTCGGTCCCGTAAGTCCCGCGAGTCCGGTGACTGAAATAGCAATTTTCCGTTCCGATGCAACTCAAAATAAATTTCCGGCTCCGCCAAAATGAACGCTCGCATGATCCGGATTATGTGCATCGCTTCCGTCGAAATGGATTTCAAAAATTGCCTTCGCGCCGGTACTTTTTCGAATAAATTGCGAATTTCCACCAGCGTTCCTCGCCGGCATCCGCAAAATTTCTGGTGTATTTTTTTCCCAGAATCGCAGTAAATTTCGGTACCGCCGCTGCCGTCATTGGTTTGGAGAGTCACGCGGGCGACACTCGCGATCGACGCAATGGCTTCGCCGCGAAAGCCGAAAGTAGCCAGGGTATCGAGGTCGCTCATCGCCGCCAATTTACTCGTCGCGTTCCGTTCGAAAGCCATCGCTGCGTCCGCCGCGTCCATGCCCACGCCATCGTCCGCAACCGATAAAAATGTGTCGCCGCCGCCGCTAAATTTTACAACAATGCGCTTCGCCTGCGCATCGATGCTATTTTCGACCAGCTCTTTTACGATTGACGCCGGGCGATCGACGACTTCTCCAGCTGCGATTTGATTGGCGATGGTTTCGGGGAGTAAATGAATTTTGGCCATAAAAATCTTGATTCATCTTGGATTTCCATTTCGTTCCAACAAGTGCAAATTTCGCTGACTGCCATTAAACATTTTTTTCCCAGTTTATCCGAAGCCACGGTCGGCCAATTGCAAATTTTTTGTGAACTCGTCCGCGCCAAAAACGAACACATTAATCTCATTTCGCGGAAGGATATCGGGGGTATCGTCGAGCGGCACCTGCTGCCAAGCCTGGCCATTTTAAAAGTCAACCCCTTCGAAGCCGGCGCGACGGCCCTCGACATCGGGACGGGCGGAGGATTTCCGGGGCTCGCCCTCGCCATTGCCGCGCCCCACGCCCACTTTACCCTCGTCGATTCCATCGGGAAAAAAATTAGGGCTGTGGAGGAATTTGTGGGAGCGCTTGAGTTGAAAAACGTCACCTGCGTCAATGACCGCATCGAAAATTTGCGCCACCGATACCGCTACGTCATTGGACGCGCCGTCGCTTCCGTCGATGTTTTTCTCCGCTGGGCCAGATCAAAATTAGCACCCAATGGTAAAATTTTTTACATAACTGGCGGCACAATTCCGCTCCAAAGCGGCGGAAATATCATCGATCTTTTCGAACTTTACCAACACAAATTTTGCGAGACCAAAAAATTACTCGCTCTTTCCGTGCCATAAATTTTACAAAAAAATTACCTCCGCCAATATTTTTCTCCGCTGGGCCAGATCAAAATTAGCAACCAACGGTAAAATTTTTTACATAACTGGCGGCGCAATTCCGCTCCAAAGCGGCGGAAATATCATCGATCTTTT
>JAISBJ010000044.1 GCA_031266235.1 Puniceicoccales bacterium
ACAAGGACACCATTCCCGTCCCCGGGACGGCGATCGATGGGGCCATCGCCTTGGCGGAGGAGGTCTATGCGCAGACGTCCAACCAAAAATTGCTATTTTTATTTTCCGACGGCGAGGAATTGGCCGACAGTGCGGTAGCCGGTGCGCAGCGGGCAAAGGAAAAAAATATCTGCATTTACACGATCGGCATCGGATCGGCCGAAGGCAGTATGATCCCCATCTCTGCGCCTAAAACGGGGAAAGTTGAATTTTTACGCGACCGCAGCGGCCAGATTGTAAAGACCGCGCTCGATGAAAAAACATTAAAAGAAATAGCGACCGCGACGGAGGGCCACTACGCGCATCTATCGGCGGCGGGGCTAACAAATTTACAAAAAAATATCACCTCCCGTTTCCCGCTGCTCAAAAAATCCTCTCCCGAAAATACCTACCTCGAGAAAGTATACCAGGAGCGCTACCAGCCATTTTTACTACTGGGATTCCTCCTCCTCCTCCTCGAAATGCTCATTGGCACTTATAAAAAGCCCGAGAAATACACGGTATCCATCTACTATCGGCTCTCGCTAATTTTACTATTTTTTTCCATTTTTTTACCCGATCGCCTTTTAGCCCGGGATAGTCAGGGAGAAATTTTTTATAAAAACGGTGCATTTGGGGAGGCGCTGGAATTTTACAATCGAGAGTTGGAAAAGCGGAAGGACGACCCGGAATTGCTTTACAACAAGGGTACGACTTGTCTCGCTCTGGGGCACTACGAGGAAGCCGGCCAAGCTTTTAAGGCGGCGAGCGCCCATGCGCCCGTGGAGTTGCAGCGGAAAATTTTTTACAATTCAGGCAACGCGCTCTTCGGGCAGGGGAAAAGTTTGCCCGATCCCAAAGCGACGTTGGCCGCGTGGAACGAGAGTCTGCGCCATTTTCGGTCGGCTGCGGATTTGGACGAGCGGTTCGAAGAGGCGAAAAAAAATGCGCGCTACGTCGAAGAGGAGATCAAAAAATTAGAGGATCAACAAAATCCTAATAATCAGGAAAATCCAAAGGATAAAAAAGACTCAAAAGATCAGCAAAATCCGGACGATCAAAACCAGCAGGATAATCAAAAAGATCAACAAAATTCTAATAACCAAGAAAATCCTGACGACAAAAAAGACTCAAAAGATCAACAAAATCCGGGCGATAAAAACCAGCAGGATAATCAAAAAGATCAACAAAATCCTAATAATCAGGACAATCCAGAGGACAAAAAAGACTCAAAAGATCAGCAAAATCCGGACGATAAAAAGCAGCAGGATAATCAAAAAGACCAACAAAATTCTAATAATCAGGAAAATCCAGAGGACAAAAAAGATTCAAAAGATCAGCAAAATCCGGACGATAAAAACCAGCAGGATAATCAAAAAGATCAACAAAATCCTAATAATCAGGAAAATTCAGAGGACAAAAAAAATTCAAAAGATCAGCAAAATCCGGACGAAAACCCCAATAATAACCTGGAAAATCAACCGGAAAATTCTAAAATGACAAAAGGCGAAGCCCTCCAATTATTAAATTCTTTGGAAAATAACGAAAAAAAGTTGCCTTCAAAATTAATTTATGGTAACATTAAGTCCCGTGATCCTGAGAAATTTTGGTAAAATGAAAACGCGATTTTTTACAATATGGGTTGCTTTCCTGCAAATCTTCCTCGCCAATGCCCTGTCGGCCAGCATTAGTATCAACGCGCGCTTCAGCCCCGATGAGGTCGATATAAACGGCGAAGTGCGCTATATCCTCGAAATTACCAACGCCCCCTCGCCCGAAGATCCCAGAATTCCCACGGTCCCCGGCCTGCGCCGGCGCGGCGAAAGTGTCTTCCAATCCTCGACCTCGGTGAACGGCGTGATTACCCAAAAAACTTCCTTTATTTTTTCGTTTATCCCGGAAAAAATGGGCGTCATCGAGATGCCGGAATACGACATTGAAATCGATGGCGAAGAATATCCGGTGATGCCGGCTAAAGTAAAGATCGTCGGCGATCCCCAGGCGATCCCCCAGCAACAAAGCCAAGAGATTATTCTCAAAGCCGAAGTGGATGCCACCAAACCTTATTACGTGGGTCAATGCATCCCTGTCAACGTTTCAATAATAACCAAAAAAGGAATAGAGTTGCAAAGTCCCATTAATATAAAAAATGCGAGCGACGCCTTCCTCCAATCCCCGTTTTCGAAGCAGCCCAAATTGAGATCGAGTCGGGGCTACGAAAATTATTCCTGGAGTACGTTCATCACCCCCCTCAAGAGCGGCCCACAGGAAGTGATTTTCCGTGGGACTTTCTCCGTTCAAATCGCTCGGAGTATGGGATTTTTCGCCTTTGCGGAGCAGGAGACCGTCAATTTATCGTCGCAACCTGTCGCGCTAAAAATCCTCCCATTACCCAAACCGCCGGCGGATTTCAGTGGGGGCATCGGGGAATTTAAGCTCAAAAACGTCCGCCTGTCGTCGGATCGCGCGCTGCTGGAAGAACCCGTGACGCTCTCGGTAGACATCGAAGGGAAAGGCAATTTTTCCCGTTTACAGGCGCCCAAAATCCCGTCGGACGAGCTGTGGAAAATTTTTCCGCCGAAAGCGACGTTTCTCGCCAAAGATGAATACGATTTTCACGGTGTAAAAACGCTGGAGTACGTCATTGTGCCACAGAAAACCGGCGAAATCCCCGTCCCCGATATCACCCTCACCTTCTTTAACCCCAAAACGGATCAATTCGAGACGGTTACCCTCGATAATAGCCAGAAAACGGTCCTCGTCTCCCGTTCCGCGGAAACATTTTCCAATTACAGCGCCGAGCCCACCGACGAAGATACCGCCGTCGATACGCCCAAGGCCAGCAAATCTCCGCCGCCGACCCACATTTTAGCCATCGATACGCCGCAGGTCGAAACGCTGGAACCTTTTTACATGCAGGCCTGGTTTTGGATCATGCAAGCGTGTTTTGCGGTCATTGCGGCCCTGATCGCACTGAAAACTAAAGCGCTGTCCGCCATCCCGACGGAAATAAAATGGAATATGAAGAAGATCCAAGCGCTTCTGGTGCAGGCGGTGGAAAATAAGAGCGCCAAACAATTTTACAAGGCCGCCTCGGAAGCCATCGCCCAAAAATTAGCGGCGTGCCAGGTGACCGGGGAAAATCGCGCGGAACAGATTGAGCAATTGCGAGAACGGAACATGAAACATTTGCAGTGGCTGGAATTATTTTGGAACGAAATCGATGCCATCTCCTTCGGCCAAGGTACGACCGACCCCAAATATCTCGCTCTCCAGCTGGAAAAATTGATGATGTTTTTGAAACAAAAGCCCCAGTGATATCGTTAAAAAATCATGAAAAATTTACTTCTATATTGCTTTTTATTTTGCGGTGCGGCGCGGTTGATGGCACAGAATGATTCGGTGTTCCACGAAGCCAACGAGGCCTACGGCGGGCAAAATTACGCCAGGGCGATCCAGTTGCTGGAAAATGCGCCGACCCATTCCTTCGCGCGGTATTTCAATTTGGGGTGCGCGTACCAAAAAACGGCGACACGACTCGCGCTTGGATTGCCTTCGAAAAGGCCAAGCAGATCAAGCCCTACGACAAAAATTTGCGGGCCGCGCTGCAATCGCTACCGCTGACCCCGGACCAACGGCAATTCATCCCACTGTACCAAACGTCCTTTTTTATCAATATTTTTATTATACTGGCCTGTATTTTTTTCTGGAGAATGATTTGGATCGGGCTGCGGTACTGGGCAAAGAAAATATTCCGCAGGGGCTGTTTTTACTTTAATTTGCTAAGTTTTTTAACTTGTCTGGGATTTTTTTACGTTTCGAGTGCGACTTTCCGGAAGTGCGTCACGGTAGCGGAGGATGTGGCGCTGCACATTTCGCCGACGCCCCAATCGGAAGTGATCGGCCATCTGCCCGCCGGCACCCCCCTCGCGGTACAGGCGAAGTATGGAATTTTTTTACATATCAACCTCAAAAATGACCAAAACGGCTGGGTCGACGCGCAAAATGTAAAATATATTTACAATTAGTGCCATGCTGAGGGTTTTCCACTGCGGAATTTTGGAGCGACAGTCGATCATTCGCCTCGATCCAAAGGAAGCCCACCACCTGTTTCGCGTTTTGCGGGCCGGCGACGGAGAAAAAGTGGCCATTCTCGACGGCTGCGGGCGCTACGCGGAGGGCCACATTGTCGACCGCAAAACTCAGGAAATCGCGATCGACGACCTCCATTTTGCCCGGGGAAGCAGGATTGCGTTGTATCCGGCGCTGTTAAAAAGTGGGGCCATGGATTTTCTCATCCGCGAAGCGACGGCGATCGGCGTCGGGGCAATTATCCCACTTGCGACCGAACATGCCGCGGTAAAAATGGATGTAAAAATGGCCGCCAAAAAGCAATTGCACTGGAACAACATCGCGCGGGAGGCCTGCAAACAATCGGGCAATCCCGTTCTCCCGGCGATCGAGCTGCCCCAAAAAATTGAGCAAATCGACTTCGCGCGACCCACATTTCTAGCGGCCCTCCGCCAACCGACGACGGATTTATTTCGCCATGAAAGCGCGGTAAAAAGCGGTGCGATCAATCTCATCATTGGCCCCGAAGGGGATTTTTCCGAGCGGGAATACCGGCTATTTTCCGAGAAAAACGCCCACTTTATCCGCCTGGGGCCCCACATTTTGCGGGCCGAAACGGCCGCCCTATACCTGCTCAGCGCCGTCGATTACCTCAGGGCGCGGACCGATGATGCCAACACTTAAATCCTTGCCCAA
>JAISBJ010000051.1 GCA_031266235.1 Puniceicoccales bacterium
TGATTATTATTTTTGTTAGTTTTCGGGCGCTCAGTGTTGACGAATTGCGTGGGGGATTGGCTCGAGGGTTACCTGTTTTTGCGCTTTTATGTGAGAAAGAAGGGATGCAATTATGTGCTCTATGGGGGCAAATTTTTTCATTTTTTGCGATTATTACGTCACTGATCGGCGTATCTTTGACCACGGGGAATGCGCTTCAGGATTGTTTTTCTGGGAAGTTGGCGAGCATTTTTCCGATCATTGTTACCGTCGGACTGCCCTTTGTCATTTCCGTTTATAATCCTTCCATTTTTATTCGGACGTTGGAATTTGCTGGGGGGATATTTCTTAATATTATTGCGGGGATTTTACCGCTTGTTGCGAAAATGCGGAATGAAAAGTTCCATTTGCTGGATTTTTTCATGTTCGCCGGATTTTTATACGTACTTATCGTGACTGTCCTGTAAGAAAATGGTGGGATTTTTCGATATTATTGAGTAAATTTCACCGTTTGTTGGGAAAATAAAAAATGGAAGGCTCAATTTACTGGGCTTTTTCACGCACTCATTGTAATTTTTTTTAAAAAAAATGGTGGGCGAGACAGGACTCGAACCTGCGACCTACTGGGTGTAAACCAGCCGCTCTAACCAACTGAGCTACTCGCCCCAAAATCTAAAATGTAGCCTAGGATTTTACTCGAAAAATCAAGTGAAAAATTGTGTTTTTTGAGGCGGATTGCGTGGCGCGGGCCGGGGCAAAAGCCGCGCGCAAAGCGCGCAAAAGCAATAAATTGCTTTTCAAGGAGCTGGAAGCTCCTTGGGCTTTTGCCCCGTTCGCTCAGCCATTTTCGATACTGGGGCAATAAAAGGATTGTCAATGGCGAAAAAGTTTGAAGATCATCGGCAGTGCCGTGAAAATATTCCACCCATCGATTATTTTTCTATATTTTTGTTCCCTTGTAATAGCGGCGGAGGATGGTAAAGAACGTGCGAAAATTATGTTTAATGGCATAGAAGTGGAGGCTGGGCGCATTTCCTTTGCCGACTCCACCGTTCGCGCCGAGGGGGATGTGTCCATCGCTAGCGGGGATTTTTACGCCCGATGTGGGGAGGTCGAGTGCGACACGGCGAGCAAAGATATCAGCGCGCGGGAGGTCAATTTAGCTATTGGCGAAGTCTACATTTCATCGGAGCGGGCCAAATTTTCCCAGGAACAGATCGCGGTCGATGGCGCTCACGTGGGCGTAAATTTAGGTCTAGCGGGGGTGGTTCCGCAGCTAGACGCGAAGGCGATCACCTACGATCGGGCGAAGAAGTGGGCGGTGGCGAGGAATGTCCGGCTCAAAATCGGGAAGGTACCGATCATGGGCCTGCCCTATTTGGCGCTGGGCGACTGGGTGCGCTACATGGATATGCGTTTGGACGCGGGCCACACTTCGCGGTTGGGGGCCTACGCGCGGAGCGAAATTTGTTACAATATTTACGAAAATTTATCACTTGGAGCGCTATTGGACGTTTACGGGAAGCGCGGCGTTTTACTGGGTCCGGTGCTGAAAATCGACGCGGAAGGCGAGTGTGTGCAGGGGCAGGCGCAGCTGCGGTCGGGATTCATTGCGGATCGCGGGGACCGCGGAAAAGATGTCGACGGCGAAGAAATTAGCAAGCGCCGCTGGTTTATCGACGGCAGGCAAAATTACCATTTCGAGCAACGCATCGACGTCATTTCCGACTTCCTATGGGCGAGCGATGGGCGTATCGAGCGGGATTTTCGGCCGGATTGGTGCGAGGAGTGGGACGTGCGCGACTCCTTTGGCGAGCTCGATTACCGCGGGCGGAACGATTTGTGGACGGCCTTCACGCGCGTCAAAATGAACCGCTACCAGACGTTTCCGCAGCAAATTCCCTCCCTGCGCTACGAGCGATTCCCCACGGAAATTTTCGACTCCGACTGCTACTATTTCGGCTACATCGACGTCTCGCGCCAGAGGTGGAAGCGTAAAAAAATGGCAAATTCTGGGCAACGGAAGGCGATCGAGCTCAACCGCCTGGACAGCTATTGGGGCATCCATCGGCCGACGGAGCTGGCTAGCGGCATCAATTTTACGCCGCTGGTGGGCGGGAAGTGGACACACTATGGCGGCGAGGGCGACCGACTATTGGGCGAGTTGGGATTCGATTTTGGCGCGAATTTTTACGGAATTTACCCCCAGCGCGTGGCCTGTTTGCGGGCGAAGGAATGGCGGCACACCCTGCGTCCAATTGTAAAATATCGTTACATTTCTCCGGCCAGCAAGCGCACGGCGAAACCCATCGACGGGAAGCGGAAAAATGATTTTCTACCCTGCATCGACCTAGCGGAAATGCGCCACGTGGACGATTTGCGGGAGCGGAGTGTGCTGCGGCTGGGCCTGGAAAATGATTGCTTTGCCAAGAGCGAAAAGGGGAAATTTCGCAAGATCGCTTCACTAGATTTTTACCAAGATTTCCGTTTCAGACGGCCGCTCGATAGCGACTCGGAGCGGGAGAAAACGCTTTCGGATTTTTACATATTTTCGACATTCAGTCCGCGCCATTGGCTCGATTTTGGCCTTTACTCGCGCGTGAATTGGCGGAAATTTTCGGTGCCGGAAGTCAACGGCGAAGTGAATTTTATCAGCGGCGACCTCTGGCGTTTGGGTCTCGGCGCGCGGTTTTTGCAGCACCGCTTCAATCAATTTAATGTAAATTTTTGCTTCCAATTTAACGACATTTCGAGCATCAATTTGGGGGCGCAAATCGACGCGAAGCGCGGAAAATTTTTGGCGTTCGAGGTGGGCTACAAGACGCGTTGGGCGGGCGTTTGGGATGTGCAAATTTTTTGTAAAATCAAGAATCGTTCCAGCCGCGACAGTCGCTTTCAGCCGGGATTTGCGATTGATTTAATGCGGTGGTGATGGAATTTTTGCCCCGATTGTGGTTTTTGGTCGGGAGTACGGCCGCCGGAAAAACGGCTCTGTCAGTGGAGTTGGCGCGCTTTCTCGACGCGGAAATTTTGTCCTGCGACTCGGTGCAAGTCTACCGCGGCGCCGACGTGGGTTCCGGAAAAATAACGCCCGAAGAAATGGCGGACATCCCCCACCATGGCCTGGATTTGTGCGGCCCCGACACGGCGTTTGACGTCGGACAGTACGCCGAATATGCCTCGCCAATTGTCAAACAAATGCAAGAAAAATGTAAAAATCTCCTCGTCGTCGGCGGAGCGGGATTTTAGCTTAAATCTTTTTTTACATCCGTCAACGACTCGATTATCGTTCCCGAAAATATTCGGCGGGAGGTGCGGGAGCTGTACGCGCGCTCTGGGTTAGCGGGTTTGCAGCGGGAAATCGCCGCCTATGGGCCCACCGATTTCAACCATTCTGACTGGCAAAATCCGCGGCGCTTGCTGAATGTTCTGGCCAAACAACGAACAATTGGGCAGTCGCAGGCGGAAGTCAAGCAAAATTTTATGCAAAAAATTTGCCCCTTTGCTCCGTTTCCTCGCCAAGTCATTCTTTTGGAGCGCGATCCGGAGTCGCTGAAGCGGCGAATTGAGCGGCGGACGGAGGCGATGTTGCGCGGAGGGCTGATCGAAGAAGTAAAAAATTTGGAAAAAATGTGTTTATCGCTGGCGAATGCGATCGGCTATCGGGAGGTGCGGGCTTACTTGGATGGCGGCCAAAAAATGGCGCTGGAGGAGTTAAAACAGACGATCGTTGCGGCGACGCTCAGGCTTGTAAAAAAACAGAAAACGTGGTTCCGAAAACAAATTCCGATCCATTGCTCCGTGAATTTAGATGCCCGGCCGGCGCACGAAAGTTTTGACTTTATCCGTTCATTTTGTAAGAACAGTGGCCTATGGATTTGAAGGTCGCGGAGTTTTTGGCGGGGTTGGCGCTCGTGTTTTGCGGGAGTTCTCTGGTTTTTCGGACGGAGTTTTGCGAGTATCTTTTGCGGAAATTTTTACGCTCGGAAGCCGCCAATACGCTGACATTTTCCGTTGCTGGAGCTTGGTTTTTGGGCCATGTATTGACGCTCGGCGAATCCGATTTTGGGCAGTACAAGTATTTATTTTTTATTTTTTTCTTGACTATCATACTCGTTTCGCTTTCTAAAATCCGTGATTTTTTATCGGTTCGCGGCGCGGCTATTTTAGCGCTCCTCGCGGCGAATGAGCTCCTCAAGGCGGCCTACATGCAGCCCCGCGTTTCGCGTCTCGTCTTGGTCGCGTTCATTTACGCGGCGATCGTGGCGGGGATGATTTTCGGAGGGTGGCCTTACAAGGGTCGCGATTTCGTCGATTTTCTATTTTTACATCCGACGCGCCCGCGATTGTGCGGTTTTGGGGCGACGGGCTATGGAATTTTGTTGCTGACGACTTTATTTTGGTAAATGGAAAGTAAAAAATGGAAGCAGACTGGATAGATGTAAAGAAAAAATTGGGGGAAATTTTTTACGAAATTTCACAAAATATGGGCGAATTTGATGCCGATTTTAATCCGGAAGTGCGCGTAGCGGAGCCACATTTCGGTGATTTTCAAGTCAATGGCGTTCTAAGTTTTGCGAAAAAAAATAAAAAAAATCCGCACGAATTGGGAAAAAAATTGTTGACAAAGGCCCAACGTTCAAAACATTTGGCGACGTGTTCTTTGGAATTGTCGGGGCCCGGCTTCGTCAATATTCGCCTGACGCCGGAGTTTTTGCGGCAATGGGCGCGCTATTTTTGTGGGCGCTGCGATTTCAGTCGGAGGCTCGAAGGGCGGACGATCGTCGTCGATTATTCCTCGCCAAACACTGCAAAACAGATGCATGTCGGCCATTTGCGTTCGATGATTATTGGCGAAGCGATCCAGCGGCTGCTGCGATTTTGCGGGGCGAACGTGATCCGCGACAACCACCTCGGGGATTGGGGCACGCAGTTTGGCATCCTCATTATGGCGATCAAGCGCGCGGGAATCGACGTCGCCGCGATGGATCCCGAAACCGCGCTCGATGAATTTGAGCGGATTTACAAAGAGGGCGTCGCTTTGACAAAATATGATGAAAAATTTTTAAACAATGCCCGCAGGGAATTAGTGGCGTTGCAGGGGGGCGACCCGGAAAATAGGGCCATTTGGGAGGCGATCAACGGCGCGTCCTACCGGGCTTTCGAGGAAATTTACGGGCAAATGGGGATTGCCTTTGACTGCGTCCTCGGGGAGTCGTTTTACCGCGATCAAACCGACCGCGTCTGCGATGAGTTGGAATCCTTGAAAATTGCCGAGAAAAATCAGGGGGCGCTGGTCGCATTCCACCGGGATCACGGGCGCTTCAAGGATCAGCCGTTCCTCATCCGCAAATCCGATGGTGCCACAAATTACGCGACGACGGACCTCGCCACCGTGCTTTACCGCCACGAAACATTTCACGCCGACGGGATGATTTACGTGACCGATGGGCGGCAGCAGGACCATTTTCAGCAGCTATTTTTGACCGTTGAGCGCTGGTTTTCGGCAAAAAATATTCCCCTTCCGGAGCTGAAACACGTTTGGTTCGGGACCGTGCTTGGGGAAGACGGGCGTGCGATTCGGACGCGTTCCGGCGAGTCGATCAAGTTGAAGCAGCTCATCGGGGAGGGCGTGGCGCGGGCGTCGGCGATCGTGGCCCAAAAAAATCCGTCCCTCGGGGAGGTGGAGCGGGAAAAAATTGCGCGGGTAGTGGGGATCGGCGCGATAAAGTACGCGGATTTGTCGCAAAATCGCACCAACGATTACCTGTTTTCCTGGGACAAAATGCTTTCCTTTGACGGCAACACGGCGCCCTATTTGTTGTACGCGATAGCTAGGATTTATGCGCTTTTTCAGAGGCTCGGAGTGACGTCCGGCGGGGAATATTTACCGGAAAATATGGCTATTTTTTCGACGGCCGAGGAACTTTCGCTGGCGCGCAAACTGGTTCATTTTCCGAGCGTCATCGGCCAGGCATTGGAGGATTTGCGACCACACTATTTGTGTACCTATTTGTTTGAATTGGCGAGCGAATTTTCATCATTTTACAATGCGGATCGCATGATTGGCGTGGCGCCCGATATCCTCGAAAAGCGTTTATTACTCTGCCGATTTACGCTATACGTCCTCGAAACGGGGCTTGATCTTTTGGGGATTGAGACGTTGGAGCGGATGTGATATTTACAAAAATTTAATGTAATTTTCATCGTTTTGCGATATAAATTATCTTATCAGAGAGGCAAAAAAAATTAATATAAAAAATATTTGATTTAAAATCAAAAAAATGTTTGACAAAGTTGAAAATAGGCGCAAGACTAGAGGCAGAGGGAGGGGCACGCAGTGCACTTCCTAATGGAAAAATATTTTACAATATTTTTAATTTTTTTTTAAATTAGGGTGCCGCAATGTTATTATCGGGGGCGATGGAGCGATTTTTTATATTTTTGGAGCTAGAAAAGGCCGTTGCCAAGAATACCCTCGATGCCTATGAGGGCGACGTGCGCTTATTTTGTAAATTTTGTGGCGACTGCGACGTTCGGGAGATTTCGCGCGAAAAGATTGCGTCGTGGATTAAATTTTTATGGGAAAGCGGCTATGAGCGCTCGAGTGTTGCGAGAAAATTGGTTGCGTTGAACGCTTTTTTTTCATTTTTACTGCGTGAAAAAATCATAAAAGTGGATGTCGCAGGCGATATTTTTCTACCCAAGCGCCGCCAAAATATTCCCGACACGCTATCGCTCCGCGAGATTGAGAAAATTTTATCCGTCCCCGACCAGAATACCCCCGATGGTTTGCGGGATTGTGCGATGTTGGAGTTGATATACGGCAGCGGTTTGCGCATTTCCGAGGCGTGTGGGCTGCCGCTCCAGGCCGTTGATTGGGACAAAAATTTCGTCAGGATTTTCGGCAAAGGGAATCGGGAGCGTTCCGTACCGCTAGGAGGCTGCGCGAAGGAGGCATTGCGGCGGTATTTTTCGATGGGTCGGCCTCATTTTGTAAAAAAAAATACAGGTAGTTACATATTTTTGACTCGGCGAGGGGGACCGATTTCGCGCAAGACATTTTGGAGGCGGCTCAAGGATTACGGTCGAATTGCTGGGTTGGTAAAAAACGCGAAGCCCCATACGCTGCGCCACTCTTTTGCGACGCATTTACTGGAAAATGGGGCCGATTTGCGGGTGATTCAGGAGCTATTGGGCCACGAAAACATCGCGACGACAGAGATTTACACCCACGTGGACCAGCGGCGTTTGCGGGAACAGTACGAGCAATTCCATCCCCGCCCGCGGTTAGATATTGAATAGCGCCATTATTGCTCTAGGGAAAAGGTTTGAGGGAGAGATTTGGAAAAAGGCTTTCCTTGGATCGAAAGCATCTTTTTGGAGAAGGACTTGAGGAAGAAAGAAATTAATTACAGTGCACGGCATATCTATCTGCTGCATAGTTTCTTCAACATTTTCAGCACAAAGCCGACAATCATCAACGAATACAATATTTTTAAATTTTCCGTCTGTATTTTTTTTATCTAAAAATAATTTTAAAATATCCCCTTTTTTATGTTTGGGTTGTTGCGTTTCGTCATAAAAGTTACCAAAAAGGCCTCCCCACTCTTCTAAAATGGGAATACATATTAGATAACCGGTAGCCGGATCTATAATTTTACCTAAAATTTGAAAAGATTTTAAAGGTTTTTCTGAAAATGAAAATTTTGTAGGAGAGATGCCAATATGTTTGAGTCCTTCTTGGCGAAGAGACTGGAATGATATATAATCCCATTTTTTTAAATTCTTTCTCAAATCAGCAGGAACAGTCCTATTTTTTTCAGATTCTTCATCGTCGTGAAAAATGGAACAACCAGAAGGATGGGAAACTCCTTCCCAATTACCTTGACCGTTTTTCCAGTATTCATTAGCATATATGCTGTATCCATTTTTGGTTCCCTCATTTGTTTGAACAATAACTGTTGCTCCTAAGTTTTGCATTCTTCTAATAGCTACAGCAAAGCCTGGATGCATTTCGATAGCACCGCCCAACGTTTGATCGGAACCTTCTCGTAAAAGCGTGTTGTAATCGTCAAATACAACGAGCGTATTTGCATTAACTCCTCCATCGTCAATTAGTTGGTTTAATTGGGCAACGGCTTGATCCAG
>JAISBJ010000034.1 GCA_031266235.1 Puniceicoccales bacterium
GCTGCTGGTGGTAAATTTTATCCAACGCGGGGACATTTTCGTAGCGCCCGGCCGATATTTTTTTCAAAACGACTCCGCTCAAAAACGGCATCGTCCGGCGCTCCAACTCGGGAATACACTCGCCAAAAAACGCCACGCCGTCCACATCGATCAGCATTTCGCGGGTCAACTCCCCGTCGCGGACCAGTAGGCGCAAAACGGGAATGCGCTCCTCCAGCGCAATGTTTAGCGTCCCCGGGAATTGCCGCTGTACCACGACTTTTTTGACCTGCGAACATGTTTCTAACTTCTTTTTTACGGAAAAAATATCGACGTCCATCAGGTCGATCCCCTTGCGAATATCCGTCAAAAACGACTTCACCCACTGCGGAGTGAGGACGCCGTCCGATCGGAAAACGATCCGCTCCAGGGGCTGTTTGTAAATGGATTTTAGCCAAAAAATGACGGATTTTTGAAATTTCAACCATAAAAAATTCCCCCCAAATCCGATCCCCGCCAGCAGTAAACCGCAAGCCGTAACCCTGAAAAAAAACCGCCCCCATGGCAATCGCTCGCCCTTGACCGTCCGAGGTTTCTGGCCTTTGGGGAGGATCTGTTTGACGCATGGGCCTGACTTTTTACGAAAAAAATACATCAAAATCGCACCACATCCCGCTCCCGATCCCCTAAAATTTCCGCCGCCTGACCCCTCCGCCGATCCCTCTCCGCGGCCGGCTCGAGCATCCGCAGACAAAGTTCGGGAAAGGAAATCCCAGCCGCCGCAGCCGCCTTGGGCACCAAACTCGTCGCCGTCATCCCGGGAATCGCGTTAATTTCAAGGAAATAAAACCGACCAAAATGATCCAAAATAAAATCGAGGCGCGCGAAATCACGGCAGCCACATGCGCGAAAAATCCGCTCCGAAATCCCTCGTAGCCACCGCGTCTGCCCCTCCTCGAGCGGCGCCGGAACAAAATATTCCGCCATCCCAGGCGTGTACTTGTGCCGATAGCCGTAGAACCCGCCCCGCGCACAAATCTCGACCACCGGTAACGCCCGCCCATCGAGGATCCCGACCGTCAGCTCCCGGCCCTCAATGCAGAACTCCACGAGCCACTTTCCGCGGCCCCAACCGGAACAGTACCGCTCAAAATCACCGCGCCCGTAAATTTTCGAAACACCGACGCTGCTCCCCCGATCGTTCGGCTTGACCACAAATGGCCCTCCGAAAAATGCCCATAGCTCTCCAAAATTTTGCCCATTGTAAAAACAGGATTCCGCCGTCAAAATGCCCAAATCCCGCACAATTATTTTCGCCGCACTTTTGTCCATGCACAGGCGACTCGCCGCCGCGCCACTGCCGCAATAGGAAAATCCCTTCCCGTCGAGCAGCGCTTGCAGCCGGCCATCCTCACCAAATTCCCCGTGAATCATCGGGAAAATAATAAATCGCTCCGGATCCATACCCTCCGGCAACGCGTCCTCCCCTACCTCGAAAAGCGCCACATCGATCAACGGCCGCAGCGCCCCAAATACCGCACGCCCACTGCCCAACGAGACCTCCCGCTCCGAAGAACTCCCCCCACCACTCAAAATAATGACCGCCTTCATGCCAACCCATAGTGTGTTCCCAAATGAATCATTTGCAACGTTCTTCGCGCCCGGCTTAATTCTCCCCAAAAACACCCAGGGGGAATCCTTCCCCCTGGAACCCCCTGTCCCAGTCAGCTCCGCTGCCTGGCCCTCGCTGACGCGAGGAGGCCCGCGGCGTAGCCGCGGGCCTGCCGCGAAGCGGCCCGAGGAGTCCGCGACTCCTCGCGGGGTCCGGGGCAGAGCCCCGGAGAAAACACCCCCACTAAACTCCCATTAAAATATCGGTACAGTAATCAAATTCTAGTCAAAATATCGGCGAGCTAAACAAAAAATTAAACAAAAATTGACATTCTACTTCAACTCCGAATTACTGTCGCAATCAACAACCTTAAAATTCTCAATGTGAAAAGCCGGGTCGACGCGAAAAATTAACTTTATCTTATGCTCATTTTCAATTTCCAACAGCCGCTCCTCGAAGGAATTGCGCAAGTATTCGAGCACCATCGGATGTAAATAGACGCGTATTTTTGAAACCGTTTCGCCATATTTTTTTACAATATCCACCAACTTTCGGTGGATCTCGATGCTCACGGTCCTGGAGGATTTCACAAAACTGCGGCCGCTGCAGTAGTGACAGGTGGCCCGCATGTCGCGCGCCGTGCTCTGCGAATGCCTTTGGCGGGAAATTTGCATCAAACCAAACGCCGAGATCGGTAAAATTTGTGTTCGCTCCGCGTCATTTTTTAACAAATTACTCATCAAATCGTACAATCGGCGGCGGTCGCGGAGATTTTTCATGTCGACGAAATCGATGATGATCAGGCCACCCAAATTGCGCAACTTGATCTGCCGATCGATCTCCTTGGCCGCCTCCACGTTGACCTGGTAAATAAAATTCTTGTCCGCATCACTGTCGCGATTGCGATGGCCGCCCGTATTGACATCGATCGCCGTCAATGCCTCGACTTCGTCGATCACGATCTCCCCGCCGGACGGTAGCGCGACGTGGCGCATGAAAGTTTGCTCGATTTGGCGGTCCACGTTGAAGCGCTCAAATACCGGCACCGTACCGCTGTAATACTGGATTTTCGACCGGGAACGCTTGGAAATTTTCCCCACTAACTCCACCATGCGCTCGTAGGTCGCCCCGTCATCCACGATCGCCCGATCGACCTCCTCCGTCAAAAAATCCCGCGCCGATAGCTCGATCAGATCCGGCTCCTGGTACAGCAGCGCCACCCGCCGCTTGTACTTCGCCTGCGCCTCCAAAATCAATTGCCATTTTTGTAACAAAATATACAAATCCCTTACAAAATACCGCAACTTTTTACCTTCTCCGGCCGTCCGGATGATGACGCCTGCGCCCTCCGGAATGGTAAGTTTTTGTAAAATTTTTTTAAGGCGCTGCCGCTCTTTTACATCCGCAATTTTTTTCGAAACGCCGCACTCCCCCGCGTAGGGCATCAAAACGACGAAACGCCCCGGCAAAGCGACATTGGTGGTCACGCGCGGCCCCTTCGTGCCGATCTGATCCTTGATAATTTGCACCATGATCTCCGAGCCCGCCGGGTAAATCTCCGGGATCTTGTCCGCCGTCAACGGCCGCCCCTTCGATGCGTAATTTTTCCGCACCACCTCTATGCCCGAATCCATCGCCGCCGGTAGCGCATCCCAATAGTGTAAAAACGCATTCTTGTCCCGGCCGATGTCCACAAACGCCGCCTTTAATCCGGCATCCAAATTCTGGATCTTGCCGTTGAAAATCGCCCCCACTAAATTCGCCCGATCATTGTACTCGACGGAAAATTCCTTCAAAATCCCGTCCTCCAGTAGCGCCACTCGCCGCTCCAACGGGTTGGCATTGATCACGATCTCGCGGAATACCTGCGCCCCCATCGTTATTTTTTTGAGAATGCGCTGTAACAACGGCTGCTCTTTTTCACGCTCCTTTGAACATTTTTTTAACTCCGATTTATTGGGAATCGCTACGGACTCTTCGTTGGGAATTTCCTTCAATAAATCAATGATTGTCTGATCCTCTTTTCCTAAATTACTCATCTCAATACTCGTTTCTAAATCGGTATACGCTCTGAATGATCCCCTGAAACAAACAGCATATCACCATGAATGACCCTCCATAACTGATAAATGGCAGGGGGATGCCCGTGATCGGCATAATGCCCAGCGTCATACCCACATTAATGCACACGTGGACCAGAAAAATTACGCTGATCCCAACGGCCAGTAATAAACCAAAACGATCCCGCGCCATACAAGCTATGCGCAAACCATTGGCCATCAATGCGGCATAAATCAGTAATACAAACATACCTCCCACAAAACCATACTCCTCTGCGATGATCGAAAAAATAAAATCATTGGTCGCTACGGATTGGGGCAAATAACCCAACCGCGCCTGCGTTCCCTTCCCTTGCCCCTTACCGGCCATCCCACCAGAACCTACCGCAATCAGCGATTGCCTCAAATTCCAGCTGATCCCCGTACCCTTGGGATCCACAATGTCCGGCGCTACAAAGGAAATGATTCGATTTCTTTGGTAATCTTTGAGGGGAAGTAAAGAAATTTTTTCAAATTGTCCAACAGAAGTTTGCGGATTTAATTGGTACCGATCCAAATAAAGGTGATAGGCGTAGGCATCCCACGCTACAATCGCTGCCACCACAAGCAACAGAGACAGTATGCTCGCGAAAAATTTCCCCGGTACCCCGGATATAAATAGTAGGGCGAACGCGATCGGCAAAAAGGGCAACGATGACCCCAGGTCGGGCTGCAGCAGGATCAGCAGCACGGGCACCCCAAAAATCGCCAGCACTTGGCCAATCGCCGCCAAAGAATCCCGCATTTTCCCGATTTTGGACCGCGCTAAAATGCCGGCTCCCATGATGAGCGCCCCCAATTTCGCTAACTCCGAAGGCTGCACCACAATTCCTCCCCATTTTAACCAACGCACCGCGCCAAAACGCCGTAACCCAAGGGGCGTGAAAATCAAAAGCAGGAGCAGCAGGCAGAAAATGTAAATCCAGTGGCCATTTTTGAGAAAAATTTTATAATCTTTAAACGCAATGGCGATGTAGAGCAAGGCTCCGAGGGCCGCCCATTGAATCTGGGCCTTCCACTGCTCGCCCCCGTAGTAGCTCTGTGCGGAATAGATCGAGGCGATGCCCACCGCCACCAGTAGCCCAACGCAGACCGGCCCGACGACGTCGAAACCCATCCCCTCTCTCCCTAAAAAAAATGCCCGCAAATGGGCAATAATCCTGCGTTTAATGCCAAATACAAC
>JAISBJ010000005.1 GCA_031266235.1 Puniceicoccales bacterium
ATTTGCTCCAACTCGGGAAAGCGGACGCGATTTTTGCTGGCGGGAGTGAGGCGGCGCTACAGAGTTTAAGTTTTGCTGGTTTTTGCATGATGAAGGCGATGTCGACGCACTTCAACGACGAGCCGACCCGCGCTAGCCGGCCATTCGACGCCCGCCGCGACGGTTTTGTAATGGGTGAGGGGGCTGGGATTGTGCTGTTGGAAACGTTGGAATGTGCGCTGGCGCGGAAAGCGAAAATTTACTGCGAAGTGGCTGGGTACGCGGCGAGTTGCGACGCCTATCACATCACGAGTCCCGACGCCGAGGGCAGTGGGTTAGCGAATTGTTTAAAAAATTTGCTACGCGAAGGGCAGTTAGCAGCTACTGACGTGGATTACATCAACGCCCACGGCACGTCCACCGAAATGAACGACAAAATCGAGACGCTCGCCATCAAACGGGTATTTGGCGCGGACAGCGGGAAAATAAAGGTGAGTTCGACGAAGAGTATGACGGGTCATTTACTGGGCGCTGCGGGGGGGGTCGAGGCAATTATTTGCGCGAAAGGCATCGAGACGGGCACCATACCGCCGACGATCAACTATGAAAATCCCGACCCGGAGTGCGATTTGGACTATGTTTCGGACGGAGCCATTCGCCGCGACATCCGTGTTGCGATCAGTGAAAATCTCGGTTTTGGGGGGCACAACGTGGCGCTTTTGTTAAAAAAATACGCATGATTTTCCGTTTTTTCCTTGACATTACCGGTTATTTTACGGCTCATTTACCGCCGAACTGGGTAGAATTGCTATGTCGATTTTTGGGGCGATTTTTTTTTACATTTTTTCGCCGGCGGCGGCGCATTATTTTGTCAAATTTCGCCCACGCATTCCCGGGAAAAACGCGGGCCGAATGTAAAAAACTAGCGCGAGAAAGTTGTGCGCGCATGGTCGAACTGGGGCTGCTGGCCGTTGCGCTGCCTTATTTTTCGGAGAAGAGGATTCGGCGGTCGTTTCATTTGGACGGCTCGATCGGGGAATTTTTTCGCGAAAAAGTAAAAAATAACGGGCCGCGGATCATTTTGCTGCCCCATTTTTCACAAATGGAGGCGCTGGCGGCCATACCGCTGCTCAACGATGCTGCGAAGGAAAGCGAAATTGGAGTCATTTACCGTCCCTTTACAAACAAAATTTTGGAGCGGTGGATTCGTCGGACGCGGGAGCGATTTGGCCTGAAATTACTGGCTCGCGGCAATGATTTTTGGGCGGCGAAAGCGATGCTGGAGCGTAACGGAATCGTCGTCATTTTATTCGACCAGAACGCCAACGAGGGCGGAATTTTGGCGACATTTTTCGGTCGCATCGCGGCGACAACTTACCTCCCAGACCTCCTCTACCGGCATTTTTCATGCCCCATTTACATGCTCATGCCCCAGCGCACGGGAGTTTTCCGGGCAAAATGTTCCGTGGAGCGCCTCCCGCTGGAGCCCGAAATCCCGGGCAACGGCCGAAGCAATTACCCCGTGATTCGCGCGATGAATGCTTGGCTGGAGCGGAAATTATCCGCCGACGACGGCGTATGTTGCGACTGGCTCTGGGCGCACAACCGCTGGCACACCCTCGACCAAGCGCACAATTGGCTGAGTTTGCCGCAGAAGCGCCGCGCGTTCGACAATTCGAAAATAGAAAAAAAAGTAAAAATTTTCATCCGCATGCCGAACTGGTTGGGCGACATCACCATGACGATACCCGCTGTAAAAGCCATTCGCCGAGCGCGTCCCGACGCAGAAGTGACGCTCATTGCGCGTAAAAATTTTGTTCAATTTTTACAAGCCTTGTCCCTAGCCGACCGCATCCTCCCGATCGGCCGCCGCGCAAACGGCAAAACATTTTACCCGCTGGCGTACTATCGGCAGCTCTGGGGGTACCGCCGTTTGGAGCCGGATTTTTTGATTAGGATCGGCAATGACTCGACGACTGGCGACATCGAGGTCCTGCTCATGAGCCCGAAATCGAGTTTTGCGCCGCATTTCATCAACAAAAAGCGCCCCTATTTTTCCGAGCGCATTGCCATGGATCGCGATAGTCCCACCGTCCATCAAGCCGAAAATATCCGCTATTTCATTGAAAAAATGGGTTATCGGGGCGATTGGGATTTCACGCCCATCGACTTAAAAATTCCAAAGGCGAAGGCAATTGGTTTGATTTGTGGCAGCGAAAATAATCCCGAAAAACGCTGGCCGACTCCCCACTGGATCGCCCTCATCGAGGCACTTTTGGGGCGGACGGCTGCCGACATCGTGCTTTTCGGGACGCCGGATGACGCGGCCATTACCCAGGAAATCAAGAGCCATTTTCCCGGCGAACGCCGTCTCATCGACCGCGCCGGCGAGACCAGTTTGTTTGAATTTCGCGATGAAATTGCGGCTTGCGCGCTCGTTATCGGCAATGACACCGGCGGCGTCCACCTGTCCAATTTCCTGGGCATCCCGACGGTCATTTTATTTGGCCCGACTAATTTTCACAAAACTCGTCCGATTTTCGACGCTCCGACTTATATTATTCAGTCGCCGGACCCCAAAAATTTCTCAGCACTAACGCCAGATATCGTTCTAAACGCACTCTCCGATATTGACTTTTTCGTGACAATAAATTATCCTAAGCACAGTTTTTCCGTCGGTAAATTATCGTAAAATTTCCGCAAATATAATTTTTAAGCCAGTGATTTTTCCTTAAAAAACTCGCCCGATTTTTAACCTAAATTTAAATTTATTACACCCGTCGCAATTTTTATTTTAAAATTTATTGACATTCGGCGCCCTTTCCATAACATGGGAAACGGAGAAAGATATGTCGCGAGAATTAATGGCACAGGTGATCGGCGATTTCGGCCAAGAAATCGGAGCGCAATTGGAGGTGGACGAGGAGGCTTATTGCTGCTTCGCCGTTGGCGAGGAATTCCAACTTCACCTGAAATTTAATGAGCATTTCGACGGCCTGATCCTCTACGCCGAACTCGGCGAACTCCCTTCCATCGGGAAAAAAGAAATTCTGCGCCACTACGTCATGCAAAATGGCAGTACCGAGGTGAGTAACGTGACTTTTTCTTATGATCAGGAAAATAAAAATATCGGCGTGTCGTACCTGCTCCCCAAGGAATTTTTAAATTTGGACAATTTTAAAAAAATTTTAGAAAAATTTATCGGACAATTTCTCAAGGAAATCGAAGAAATGAAGCGCTTCGTACAAGGCGAGCTGCCCCAGGATAATTTACAATTTTTGGAAGATACTGGCGAAAGTGGTGGGGATATTCCCGCGGGAAATGCGAATCCCATGATAATGCAATTGTAATTTTTTTCTATTTTTATTCCTATTTTACATCGATATTTTTCCGAAAAATAAATTTATTTTTGAAAAATTTAGTCAACAAAACTTCGGCATTTAAAATAAAAAACCGTCTCAGGATAACATACAATTCCTGAAAGATACTGGCGAAAATGGTGGGGATATTCCCGCCGGAAATGTGAATCCCATGATGATGCAATTGTAATTTTATCTTCATTTTTATTCCTAATTTTCATCGATATTTTCCCGAAATATATATTTTTCCATAAATTTGATTAACAAAGCCTTGACATCTAAAATAAAAAAATTAGCATAACACTCACTTATGGACACAATGAAATATATGTTAGTTTTGTCGCTGGGAACTCTGTCTTGGGGGCACAGCGCTTTTGGAACGGATGCGCAGGCTGACCAAACTGGGAGACGACGGATTGGTTTTCACAGTGGTGGCCGAGGCCCTTGGGGTGGCAGACATTCTCCTAAAAGACGCGGCCGATCGGGAGAACCCCAGTCGGAGCCCAGTGATAAGCGACAATATAAGCCACGAACTCAAGTAGGTAGGGCGGGCGGCATCCCTGGACCATCGAGACAAGGTCTTGTAAAGCGCCCTTATCCAGGCGGGCACCATTTCCTAAGCGGACCCGATGGGAATGCCCCCTTTCAACCACATCCCAGAGGTAGATTCCCATTTAAACCGGGGTTTGGCCCTCATCCGGGCGGTCGTCATCCAGGCGGACCGGGTTTTGGTCGACAATTGAGCGACGAAGAAAAGAAACAGCTTCCCGAGGCATTCGAAAAACATAACGGTGATTTTGAAAAAATAATTGAAGAATCGCCATATAAAGAAAAACTTGAAAAAGAACTTGAAGAAGTCACAAAGAATGTCAAAGAAGGGTATAAAAAAGGATTAGAGTCTCACCACAAATTAGCAACGAAAGGACAAACGCCAGCCAAACCGGAGCCTGCCACTTCGGAAGACACAGATCCCAAGCCCGCACCGGCGAAACAAAAAACGGACTAGCTGGCTCACCAGTAAAATTTCTCGCAGCAAAATAGTTATTGTTTCATGTTATTCTCGTCTCAGACACAGGAGCGCTTGCAATTGGAGCGCTCTTTTTGGTAAAAAAATTAATCACAAATGCCGGCTAATTTTACTCATTTTCATCGAAAATTTTATCGGCCAATTCGCAGCAAAATCATAAAATACAGCGTCCGGAAAATTTATAATTCCAACCAAAAAAAATAGCAAAAATACCCATTTTTTCCGCAATCTAAAACGCATTTTGACTTGCCCATCAACCCATTTGTAGCAACAAAAAAAATAAAAAAACGCTTGCAATTGGAGCGCTCTTTTTGGTAAAAATTAATCACAAATGCCGGCTAATTTTACTCATTTTCATCGAAAATTTTATCAGCCAGTTCGCAGCAAAATCATAAAATACAGCGCCCGGAAAATTTATAATTCCAGCCAAAAAAAATAGCAAAAACACCCATTTTTTCCGCAATTCAAAACGCATTTTGACTTGCCCACCAACCCATTTGTAACAACATAAAAAAAATGAGCCAACCCAGCCAAACGACACCCAATGATACCTACGATTCCTCCAAAATCCAAAAACTCGAAGGCCTCGAAGGCGTCCGCAAACGCCCCGATATGTACATCGGCGATACCCTCGAACGCGGCCTCCACCACTGCGTCTTCGAAATCGTCGACAACTCCATCGACGAAGCCCTCGCCGGTTATTGTAAAAATATTACCGTCTCTCTCCACCTCAACGGCTCCTGCTCCATCGAAGACGACGGCCGCGGCATCCCCGTCGATATCCACCCAAAATATCAAATCCCCGCCCTCGAACTCGTCATGACAAACCTCCACGCCGGCGGGAAATTCGGTAAGGGCGCGTACCAGGTCTCCGGAGGCCTCCACGGCGTCGGCGCAAAGTGCGTCAATGCCGTCTCCGAATCCTTCGAAGTGGAAGTCCGCCGCGACGGCCACGTCCATTATATGGCCTTTTCACGCGGAAAAACGACCCAAAAAATGACCATCACTGGCAGTACAACCAAAACAGGCACAAAAATTATCTTTACCCCAGATCCAGAAATTTTTACCGAAACCCGCGAATTCCGCTACGATATCCTCACCAAGCGCCTCCGCGAACTTGCCTTCCTTAACCCCGGCATCACCATCGCCATCGACGACGAACGCAACGATAAGCGGGAAGTATTCAATTTCAAAAACGGCATCGCCGAATACGTCGAATTCCTCAACCGCGGGAAAATTTCCATCCACGACCCCGTCATCGCCTTCTCCGACTCCTCCACGCTCGATAGCCAAGATAGCCAAAATAGCCGAGTTACCGTCGATGTCGCCCTCCAGTACAACGACTCCTACAACGACCAAATTTACGCCTACGCCAATTCCATCCATAATATCGAGGGCGGGACTCACCTGTCGGGCTTCCGCACCGCACTCACCCGCGTCATCAACGGCTTCGCCAAAGCCAATAACCTGCTCAAAGACAAGGATCCGACGCTCACCGGCGACGACGTGCGCGAAGGATTGACCGCCGTTATCTCCGTAAAAGTCCCGGAACCACGCTTCGAAGGCCAGACTAAAACAAAACTTTCCAACAGCGAAGTGGACGGCATCGTGCAAAAAATCGTCGGCGATCACCTGAAATACGCTCTCGAAACGACCGTCGGGTTAGGTAAAAAAATTATCGATAAGTGCCTCAACGCCGCCCGCGCCCGCGAAGCCGCCCGTAAAGCCCGCGAAACGGTCCGCAAAAGCGCGCTAACGGGGGGAGGTCTCCCGGGGAAATTGGCCGACTGTTCCGAACGCGATCCCGCAAAATGTGAATTATTCATCGTAGAAGGGGACTCGGCCGGAGGTTCGGCGAAACAGGGTCGCAACCGTTCCAACCAAGCCATTTTACCGCTTTTCGGCAAGGTCATCAACGTCGAAAAATCCCGCCTCGACAAGGTCCTCAGCAGCGAAGCCATCCGCATGATCATTACCGCCTGCGGCACGGGGATTGGCAACCACGACGAAATCGGCGGCTTCGACCCGGATAAATGCCGCTACCACAAAATCATCATCATGACCGACGCGGACGTCGACGGCTCACACATCCAAACGCTGCTGTTGACATTTTTTTTCCGCCAGATGCGCGGACTCATCGATAGCGGCTATATTTACATCGCCCAACCTCCGCTTTACAAAATTAAGCGCCGCAAAAAGGAGCGCTACATCGACAACAACGCCGAACTCAATCGCATGCTCCTCGAACTGGGGACGGAGGAGGTTACGCTCGTCCGCGCCATCGACGACTACCGTTTTCCGGCGGAAGTGGTCTCTGCGATCATCCACATTTTTTCCAAAATCGAAACCCTCGGCGCCAGTATTTTACGCCACGGCTGCTCCCTGCCGCTCTACCTCGACCACCACCGCCCCGATCGCACATTGCCCCGCTTCATCGCGCGGATCCGTTCGGGGAA
>JAISBJ010000037.1 GCA_031266235.1 Puniceicoccales bacterium
TGTATCCAGAAACAATGAGGCCAAAATAAGTGATGTCGAAATGGATTTGGCCAAAACGCAATTGAAAATGGCTATTTTAAAGGGGAAAATAGGAAAAGGGCATTTAGATTTTGAGAGACTTCAAGAGTTAAGGGATAAAAGAAGCATTTCGCAGCCAGAATTTATAGAAGTAATGCTTTGTGCCCTTGAAAGGCAGACGAATGGTAGCGAAGAGCTAATTGGAAAGCTTCGAGAGCTAAGGGATAAAAGAAGCATTTCGCAGCCAGAATTTATAAAAGCGATGCTTTATGCCCTTGAAAGGCAGACGGGTAATAACGAAGAGTTAATCGGAAAACTTCAAGAGCTAAGGTGTGCGGGACGCATCACGGATGTAGAATTTTCAAGAGCGATGCTTTGTACCTTTGAGGGACTGGCAACTGGAGAGGACGGATCTGTATTTATAAGAGCGGTGGTTGATGTCTTTAGGAATCAGGCGACCGAAGAAAGAGGACTAATGGATATTTTATGTGAAAAAGGTGTAATTGTGCCGAGAAGCGAGACTTATAATAAAGTTTTTGCGTACTGCCTCACCGATCCGGATTTAGGGGGCACGTCGCTTGTAGCGCTGGAGCTCTCGGAGGCCCAGCGCAATGATATAATCGCCGCAAACAATCCCAATACCAATCCCGATTCGGAGTTTTGTGCAGCCGTTATGGCCGCGAATACTGTCGAAGACATGGCGAGAGTTTACAGCACATTTTTCGGTGGAAAAATGGCTCAAGCGGATAATATGGCTAAAACACACCCCGGTGGCCGAACAGAAAAGGGATATTACGCGAGTCAAGAAGATGTATTATGTAGGCTCATTTTTTGTGATATAGCTCGAAGCCCTGCTTATCTTCAAATTGGAGACAAAAGAGTAACCATAACGGGTAATCCGCGATTTGTTCCGGAAGGTCGACAGCCGGTAATTAAGAGTAGCGATGGCGGAAATTTCGAGAAATTATTTAACAATATTTTAACAGAAATTAAAGACCAAGCTGGTCTTTCCGATGAGCAGGCCATGCAAGTCATGAAACAATTTTTGCTAGCCTATCGCGGCCAAAATGGAGCAGGGGAGGGGCCTTTTATGCTAGATCCTGCTTTAATGATGGGAGTAGGATGCCTTCTTCGCTTTGATGGGGATAAAGCGAGTATGATATTTCAGGAAGATAAAGATGGTTTTGTTCTTACCGAAAAAATGGAAGCATCACCTATTATTGGGGTGCAAAATCCGGCAATGGGTGCAGCGTTCATCTCCTCCGAAGTGCGTTTTAAATTTCCTGGAGATGGGGAAGTGCGGACGCATCTGTCGGTCAGATCGACACGAAAGGAGACGGAAGACGGATCAATTCAATGGAGTTGTCCGTTCCGGGAAAATCCACCGCGAAAAGTTATCTTCTATGGGGGCTGTAAACCGCCATTACCGCCGGAGGAATAACTGGCCGCAGCAAACAATGAACAACATATCCAAAGGAGCGAAAAAAATCGGAGCAACAAAAAGAGCCAAAGGATAATTTTCGCATAATATTTTCCTGGAAATTTTATATAAAATTGAAAATATCCCACGGCGGGATGCTTTCGTTCTTTTGGGTTGAGGTTTAGCGGAGGGGCGTTAATAGATGCCAGCATGCCCGATAATGATTCCGTCGATACCCCCATGATGCGGCAGTACAGCGAGTTGAAAAAGTCGATTCCGGAAAATACTTTGCTCCTCTTCCGCCTCGGCGATTTTTACGAACTTTTTAACAAGGATGCCCTGATCGGCTCAAAAATCCTCGGCATTACCCTCACCAAACGCCAGGATACCCCCATGGCCGGGATTCCCCACCACTCCGCCGATTCCTACATCGCGCGCCTGATCCGTGCCGGCTACAAGGTGGCGATCTGCGACCAAACGGAGGTTGCTCGCCCGGGGAAAATCGTCAACCGACAAATCTCAAAAATCCTTTCGCCGGGAACATTAATTACGGAAAATTTACTAAATCCCAAGCACAATCAGTATTTGTTGAGCCTCAAATTGCTCAAAGCGGGGGTTGCGATGGCGTGGTTGGAAGTTTCGACTGGGGAGTTTCAGATTGCCGACGGCGCTGATTTGAACGAGTTGGCGCATTTATTTTTTGCGCTCGACCCGCGGGAGATCCTCATCGACGCCACCGACAGGGAAAAAATCGAGCAGTTGCCGACGCGTGATCGGGAGGATTGGGGGGCGATTTCGGCCAATCGCACGCTGACCGAGCTCCCCTATTATTACTTCGATCATGACCGGAATTTGGCGCTATTACTGGAAAATTTGAAGGTCAGCAATCTGTCGGGGTACGGGATTGGGGCCGACGATCCGGCGATTGGGGCGGCCGGCGCGCTCATTTTGTACGTGTCCGATAACCTCCGCCAAAAGCCCGACAATATCATTCAGATCCGGAAATTTCGGCGGCAATACGCGATGATCGTCGATCCCAACACGGCCCGGAATTTAGAAATTTTTCGCAATGGCAAGGGGGGCCGGGGGGGCGCGCTGCTGGCCGTTATCGACTACACGAAGACGGCGATGGGCTCCCGTTTGCTGGAAAAAATGCTGATGGAACCTTCGATTAACCGGGCGGAAATTGTGTGGCGCCACGACGTCGTGGGGGGATTTTTGGACCGGGTGGAGGAGGTCGATTCGCTGAAAAAATGCCTCGACCAGATGGCCGACATCCCTCGCATACTGACGCGCCTGAGTAACCATATGCGCAACCCGCGCGAGATCGGGTCGCTGCGCCACACGCTGTTCCAGTTGCCGGAAATTGTAAAAATATTGGAAAAATTTGAGCTCCAAAAAATCGAGGAGCTGGCCGAAAAAATCTGCCTATTTCCCGAATTATTGACATTTCTTAGCGGCGCTTTAGCGGAAAATTTACCAAACGACATTGCGGATGGCGGCTACATTCGCGACGGGTTTGACGGGCAGGTGGACCATTTCCGCGAGCTCGTCAACCACAGCAATGAGTGGCTTTGCGCGTTCGAACGCAGCGAGCAGCAGCGCACCGGCATTAGGAGTTTGCGGGTTAAATACAATGGGAATTTTGGTTATTTCATCGAGGTGACGAAGGCCAATCTCAACCTCGTCCCCGGCGATTACATCCGGCGCCAGACGACGGTCAACGGCGAGCGCTACGTTACGGAGGCGCTGAGGCAGAAGGAGCGGGAGATTTTGACCGCCAGCGACCGCCTCGTCGAACGCGAACAGGACCTCCTGAAAACCATCGTGGGCCGGATTTTACAGGAGAGCGCCCCGCTTTTTGAGTTGGGGGAGCGGCTGGCGGAGGTCGACGTTTTAAGTGGCTGGGCGCAGCTGGCGAAGCAGTGGGGCTACTGCAGGCCGGAAATTATCGACGATTGCGAGATCGATATTCGCGAGGGGCGCCACCCCGTTATTGAAAAAATTATAAAAGAATCGGAAAATGCGTTGGCCGGGGTCCGGGATTTTATCGCCAATGACACCTATCTTTCGTCGGTGGAGGTGCAGATTGCGCTGATCACGGGGCCCAACATGGCCGGGAAATCGACCTACATTCGGCAGGTGGCGCTGATGGTAATTTTGGCTCAGATTGGCTGCTGGGTCCCGGCGAGGAGCTGTCGTTTGGGGCTCGTGGACCGCATTTTTTCTCGCATCGGCGCCAATGACGACCTCGCCAGCGGCACGTCGACGTTCATGGTCGAGATGAATGAAACGGCCAATATTCTCAACAATGCGACGGAGCGGAGCCTGATTATTTTGGACGAAGTGGGCCGCGGGACGAGTACCTACGACGGGCTGAGCATCGCATGGGCGATTGTGGAATTTTTGAGCGACCACTGGCGCTTTGGGCCGCGGACGTTGTTCGCCACCCACTACCACGAGCTGACGAAGTTGGCGAAGGATTTAAATCGCGTAAAAAATTTTCACGTTGTGGTCAAGGAGTGGAACGACGAGATTATTTTTTTACATTCCATCGAAGCGGGAGCGGCGGACAAGTCCTACGGGATTCACGTCGCGCAGCTAGCGGGGATGCCTCCGTGGGTAATCCAGCGGGCGCAGGAAGTTTTGGGGGCGTTGGAGTTGGACGATCCGTTGACCCGCCCTGCGCCGCAGAGGAAAAAAAGGATCCCTGCCGAAACGAATCAGCTGGACCTCGAAATTTAATGCGGATTTTTTTTTAAAAAATAGCAAAAAAAATCGAAAAAAAAGATTGACAAGTTGAATGTTTTGTGAGATTTTATTGATCCGTGGACACCGGAAAAGAGTGGGCGATGTGGATGATTTTGAACGCGTTGCCGGAGGTCGGCCCCGCTACGTTTCGGCGCCTAAAAGAGCGTTTTGACGGGAGGATTCGCGATATTTTTTCGGCTTCATTTGGAGAATTGGCGGCCGTCGGAGGGGTTTCGAATGCGGCGGCGAAATCCATCGCACACTGGCGCAACCATTTCAATCTGGACCAGGAACAGCGGCAACTCGAGGTCGCCAACGCGCGATTTCTCCTCCAAAAAGATAAAAATTATCCTCCACTTTTACGGGAAATTTACGACGCGCCCATCGGCCTCTACGCCAAGGGCGAGCTGGATTTGAGCCGCAGCCGCTGCGTCGCCATCGTCGGTACGCGGAAGGCAACGCTCTACGGGTTGAAATTGGCCCACGATTTTGCGCGGGAGCTGACGTCGATCGGGTGTACGGTGGTCAGCGGCATGGCGCTGGGCGTAGACAGTGCGGCGCACGAGGGGGCGTTGGCGGCGGAGGGGCGGACGGTCGTGGTGCTGGGGTCCGGCATCGACGTCATTTACCCGCGGGAGAACAAAAAACTTTACGCCCGGATCGCCGAAAATGGGATGATTTTTTCCGAATTTTCGATGGGTCGCAAGGCGGACAGGATCACTTTTCCCATTCGCAACCGCGTGATTGCGGGCATGTGTTCCCATCTGATCGTAATTGAGAGCGACGAAGGGGGCGGGAGTATGATCACGGCGAATATGGCGAACGAGTACGGGCGGACGGTGATGGCCGTGCCGGGGCGCGTGGATCAGCAATCGAGCAGGGGGTGTCACGCGTTGATTCGGCAGGGGGCGACGCTAGTGGGTTCGATGGATGATATTTTGGAGGAATTGGGTAGCAATTGTCAACAAAATTTAAATTTTGACGCGCCCAAAACATTTGGTTTACAAAACGAGGCGCTAACGGACCCGGTGGAGCGGTGTATTATGGATTTTTTGGAAGCGAATGGCGGGGCGTCGCCGGATGAAATTTCCGATGCGTTGGCGATGCCGGTGCACCATTTAGTTTCGCGGCTGCAGCTTTTGGAGTTGCGTCGATTTTTACAATGTGATCGCGACGGCCGTTACGCGTGTAGCAAAAATTAGGACTTGACAACGGCGCTGACGGCTCCTATAAAAAATTCCGTGCGAAAAAATTTCCCCGAAGCGCTCGCCATGGGTTGTCGGATTATGGCGGAGAAAAAGTGTACCGATTTGAGGGCTTTTGACCTCCGGTCGGCGACGGGCATTGCGGATTATATCGCGTTGGCGACGTGCACTTCGGAGCCCCATCTCCGGGCGCTGAGCGAGGAATTGTACCAGGCGTTTAAACGCTGCGGGCAGCTTTGCCGCGTCGATTATCGGCCTATGAGCGGCTGGATGGTTTTCGACGCCTTTGATGTAATTTTACACGCTTTTACGGAAACGGCACAAAAATTTTACAACCTCGATGCGCTTTTTAAACAATCGAATATTTTGGACTTAAATCGCATTTTTTTTCTTGACATCGGCGAAAAAAGTGCAATATGCATGGGAAATTATGGCTAGAGAACACATCATTTTGGAGTGTACGGAGGCGCGAGCGGAGGGCAAACCGGTATCGCGTTACATGTCGACGCGCAACAAAAAATTGCAGACGGAGCGTGTCGAGAAGATGAAATACAACAAATTTCTTCGGCGACACACGCTGCATCGGGAGATCAAAAAGTAATTTTTGAGGTGAGCAACTTGCGGGTTGTCGAGGTATGTAATTGTTGTCGGAGTATTTTTGTTTCTGAGACGAGCGTCAGGGATTTATTTCGGGCGCTGGATGGCTGTCGGCGATTTCGCATTTCGGTAGGCAATCTATCTGTTTCCTTTGTTTCGAAGCCGAAAATGAGGGAAATTCACGGGCGATTTCTCGACGATCCTTCGTTGACGGATGTTATTACATTCAGGGGCGATCCGGATTTCGATTTCGCTGGCGAGGTCGTTGTGTGCCCTGCGTGTGCCCTGGATCAAAGCCGCGCCTGGGGAACGACTTTCCCCAATGAAGTAAAATTATATCTGGTTCACGGATATTTACACCTCTGTGGTCTTGGGGATGAGAGCGAGGAAGAGGCGCGAGAAATGCGTTCCGCGGAGACATTTTGCTTGGATTTTTTGAAAAATTTCGACCTCGAAGTCGATTTGAAACCGCGAATTCGAAGTACGCACACTCCCCTTTAACTTCAAACTAAACCCAGTCGAAAAAACATTTCAAACGCTCCGCAAAGGACGCTTTCTTAAAATCGCACGCCATTTTTCCTGTTGAAAACTGAGGAATCACATATTCTCGTATTTCACGCGCAGCATATTATTGAACACGGCGACTTTTTTGAGGCGGCGGCGCTTTTCGCACGGCTTTTCGAAGTACCGTTTCGCGCGCACGTCACGCAACACGGACTCCCGATCCAACTTTTTTTTCAGCCGGCGCAACGCCTTATCGACCGACTCGCCTTTCCTTAAAATTACATCAACGGACATGATTTATCCTAAAACAATTCTCATATTAATTGAAATTTAAACTTGTCAAGCCAAAAATTGATAAATATTTTGCTGGATTTTCGCCCCTTTAGTCCGTTTGACGCGGCGGTTCGCGGCGAGGTGCTCCAGAAGTTTGAAAATTGTTTCCAATTGGTCACTTCCGATGGCCTTGGCGATCACTTCCACCGAAAATTCCTCCCGGGGATGACTCTCCAAATGCCCCAAAATCGCCCTCTGCAACTGCAATATCGCGCTCGCCGCCCTTTTGCCCGCCTCGACGCCCGGCTGATGATAGGCGTTGACGTCGATCGCCGAAGCGTAAAAACTGACCGCCCGCTCGTAAAGACCGATGAGCGCGCCCAGAAAATATTCGTCCATTTTTTCAGCGGTGATCGTAATGGATTCGCGGTGATTTTCCGCCAACGCCTGGCGCGTCCCCAGCAAAAATCCCTCCAAATAATCGCCGGTCGTCGTGCGTTCTTCGATGGCGATCGACTCTCCGGAGCGGTCCAGTAAAATTTCGATGAATGTTACGAAAAAATTGTTAATTCCGTCGCGCAATTGCTGCACGTAGGCGTGCTGGTCCGTCGAACCTTTGTTGCCGTAAACCGTCAGCCCCTGCTCAACGACGCGCCCGCTGCGGTCGAGCTTCTTGCCCAGCGACTCCATGATCAGCTGTTGTAAAAATTTTGATAATAAGGCGAGCCGATCTTTGTAGGGGAGAATGACCATC
>JAISBJ010000083.1 GCA_031266235.1 Puniceicoccales bacterium
ACTGTGGATCCATGCGGTTTACCGGGATGATAGTCAGTCGCTCTACGGCTTCAACGGCACGGAGGAACGCGATTTTTTCAAATTGGTGGTGGAAAAAGTTTCGGGCATCGGACCTAAAATGGCCCTCGCGATGCTCAGCAAATTCCGTCTAGCCGAATTGAGTCGCGCGATTGCCGCCAGAGATCCGTCGCCGCTGACCAGTATCCCCGGAATTGGTAAAAAAATGGCGGAAAAAATTATCCTCGAACTCTCCGATAAAGTCGGCAATTGGGGAAAAATTTCCGCTGTCAACGGGGTTTTAGGGGGAGCTCGCGGCGATGCGGTGCTGGGATTAATGGCGCTGGGATACAAAAAATCGGAGGCCGAAACGATGGTCCAGCGCACCCTGCGGGAAGCCCCCAACGCCACCGTCGAACAGCTCATTCGGCGCGCCATTGCCGTCCCGACATGAATTATTTAGGCATCGATTACGGCACGAAGCGCATGGGTTTGAGTGTGGGCGATGACGTTTTGCGCCTCGCGGTTCCCATCGAAGCGGTGCGGGTTAGGGCGCCTGGAGATGCGGTGCGCCGGATTGCGGAGATTGTAAATTTTCGCCGCATTCACAAAATTATCGTCGGTTACCCGCTCAACATGGACGACACGGTCGGGGTTCAGGCGCGGGAGGTGGAGCGTTTTATGGATTTGTTGCGGCGGGAAATTGGCGTTCCCGTCGAGCCCGTGGACGAGCGTTTGAGCAGTGAAACTGTGGGGGATTTGCGGCGGCGTTCGATTAAAAATCGCCGGGGTTTACGCCGAAAGGGGGCCATTGATTCGGCGGCGGCTGCACTCATTTTGCAGGATTATTTCGACGGGCAAAGCGCCCGCCAATAAATTTTAGACGTGGCATTCTCCCCACCCACTGCACCTAGCCTGGCAAAAAGATTTTCATTTGTCAAGACATTTTTTTTGAATATTTTGAATATTTTGAAAAATCTCAAAAATTAAATGGTTTAACTCGAAAGGTTAAAAATAGTACTTTCCTTTGTCAAGACATTTCTAAAAATTTGCAACAAAATATTCAATCGCTCGCCGCTTTACTCGCCCATAAGCGCTTGAACGTACTCCCCAACTTCGAACGGCACTAGGTCCCCTTGGCCCTCGCCCGTCCCAATAAAATATACCGGAATCCTCAACTGCCGATAAATCCCAATCACCGCTCCTCCGCGGCCCGTCCCGTCCAATTTCGTCACAATTATCCCCGTAAGATCAAGCGCTTCGTGGAATTTTTTCGCCGATGTAACCGCGTTCGCCCCCAAATGCCCGTCGATAACCAGCCATAAATGCTGCGGAAATGCGGGATCAACTTTCCCCACCACCTTCTTCAATTTTACCAGCTCCGCCATGAGATTCGACTTGTTGTGGAGCCGGCCCGCCGTGTCCAAAATCGCAACGTCCCGACCGCGACTGACCGCCGCCCGACAGGTGTCAAACGCAACCGACGCAGCGTCCGCTCCCCGATCGCTCCCCACAAAATCAAAGGAAAGCCGCTCCGCCCAAATTTTAATCTGCTCATTGGCCGCCGCACGGAACGTATCGCAGGCCCCGACGATCACCGACCGGCCATTTTTTGTAAAAAATTCCGCCAATTTGGCCGCCGTCGTCGTCTTCCCCGACCCGTTGACGCCAACCAGCACAATTACTAGTGGAACAGCCGCTTCCCGCCGATTTTCGCCACCGCCTTCGGAGGAATCTTTTGGGGAGCTCCTGGGGGGATTTTCTGAGGAAATAGGCCGATCTTTCGCCCATAGCGTTTCCGGCGAACGATCCGCGCCACGGAGCACGTCCAATAGCACATTTTTACAAATCAATCCCACATCTCGCCCGCCCATCTGCGGGTCATCGGCACGGGCCGCCCCGATCGCCGCAACGATATTTTCAGTCGCTTCGACGCCGACGTCGGCGGAATAGAGCAGGGCTTCGATGCGGTCGATGGCGTTGGGATCGAGCTTTTTTCCCTGGAAAATACTCCTAAGCGCCGCCGCCAATTTATTTTTGCTTGACTTCGCCTGCGCGCGTATATGTGTAAAAAAATCGAACATATGGATGATCTTTCCCAAAATTTTCAAAAGTCGACCAAAAAAGCGATTTTCCTCGACCGCGACGGCACGCTCAACGTCGATTACAATTACGTCTGCGACCCCGACAAAATTCACCCCATCGCTGGCGCACGGGAGGCCGTCGAAATTTTTATTCGCCAAAAATTTTTACTTTTTTTACTGACCAATCAGCCGGGAATTGAACAAAAAATTTATACAAGGGAGGCCGTCGAAGCCTGCAATTGGCGGATCATTGAGCAGCTGGGCCAGCCGCATTTCACGGAAATTTGCATCGCCTCGGAAGCGACCTGCGCGCCGGAACATTACCGCAAGCCGTCCCCGCGGTTCATCGACGAAATGGTCGAAAAATATCGCCTGGATCGCCGCGAATGTTACATGGTCGGCGACAAGGACACCGACGCTCTAGCCGGCATAAATGCTCGCATTAACGGCGTTTTACTGGAGTCCGAATACCCCCGCTCGCCGCAGT
>JAISBJ010000016.1 GCA_031266235.1 Puniceicoccales bacterium
TGGCTATACGCGCGCCACGCGGGCGGCACATTCATCTTGCGCATCGAGGACACGGACCGCGAACGCCACGTGGAAGAGGCGACGGACGTCATTTTGAGCGGCATGCGGTGGCTGGAGATGGATTGGGATGAAGGGCCGGAAGTCGGCGGGCGCTGTGGTCCCTATTTCCAGAGCCAGCGCGGAGAAATTTACAAAGAATATTTAGAAATTTTACGGAAAAAAGACAAAATTTACGAGCGCGACGGCGCGATTTACTTTCGCGTATCCCGCGAGCCGCAGCTGATCGACGACCTCATTCGCGGGCAAGTTTACCGCACGGAGGAAAAGGATTTCATCATATTTCGCTCCGACGGGACGCCGGTGTTCCACTTCGTGAACGTGGTCGACGACGCGGCGATGGAGATCTCCCACGTCATTCGCGGCGAAGATCATTTGTCAAATTCCAGTAAACACGTGGAGCTTTTCAGGGCATTTGGGGCGCCGGTGCCGAAGTTCGCGCACATTCCGCTCATTTTGAAAACCAACGGTTCGGGGAAGATGAGCAAGCGGGACGTCGGGGCGCTGGTCGAGGACTGCCGGCGGAGCCATTTTTTACCGGAGGCGCTGCGAAATTACCTCTGTTTACTGGGGTGGTCGCCCAAGGACGACCGGGAAATTTTGCCCATTGGGGAGGTCATTCGGCTCTTCAATTTGCGCGATGTCAACGGGAATAACGCGCGTTTCGACGATAAAAAGTTGGCGCACATGAACGCGATATATGTAAAAAATATGTCTACGGAGCGATTTTTGGAGCGGGCGAAAAATTTACTGCCGGGCCTCGAAGCGGAGGGAGATTACGCGGAAAAAGTTTTGCTGATTTGCCAGGAGAAGCTGCGATCTTTTGGGGAGCTGGAGCATTTTGTTTCCTATTTTTTTGATGAAAATTTTACATATGATGGGGCGGTGCGATCCGATTTAAGGGGGCGTGATTTCGTTTTGCGGACTGGAGAATTCCTCGATTTTATTGGACAGACGGGAGATTTTTCGGAGCAAAATTTGGAGGCAGCGGTTGTAAAATTGGCGAGCGAGCGGGGCGCGAAGACGGGGGACTACATTCACGCGGTGCGTTTTGCGTTGTCGGGGCGAGCGGTGGGGCCGAGTTTTTACAAAATGGTGTCTGTGATGGGCCGCGAACGCGTCGTTAATCGCCTTCGTCGGGCGCTGGAAGTGCTGGAAAAATGACAAAATTTTTACTAAATTTTTAACAATTCACTCCGAAAAATGCGATTCCGGGAAATAAAAATGTCATGAAATTTTCACGAAAAATTCAAAATCTAATCGCCGATTTTCGCAGCCTACCGCGGGACGATTCGCTGTCGGCGCTGAGGGATGAGTGCCATATTTCGCAACTCTTTCATAAAATTTTTAAAAAATACACCATAAAATCCAGCGCGGAAATCGGGGCAGAAGTGCTCGAAAATTGGCCTCGAATCGCAGGAAATGCGCTTTCTAAACTGTGCACGCCCCACAGCATCACGGCTGCCGGCGCGTTGGCGGTGAGGGTGCAAAACGGCGTGGTGCGCCAGGAATTATTTTTACAAAAAGAAAAAATTTTACAACGAATTCACGAAATTTGCCCCCAAAGCGGCGTCGGAGATATCGTTTTCTCGCTGTAATTTCCGCTTCTTCAACTCGAAAAAATTTTTTTTGAAAAATTTCAAAAATTTTCTTGACAACGCCATTTTTTTACGTAGTTCTACCAAACGAAGGGGGAAGGCAATGATTTTGACAAATTCGGTGGCCGGGGCCGTAATAGTGGTGCTCGGATCGAGTGTGACGTAGATTAGTATGGTCATCGCGTTGGTAGCGGGCGCGTTGGAGGGGCGACAGTTTTGTAATTTTTAAGTAAAAAGAGAAATGTTTTTTACAAATTCGGTAGTCATCGCCGTACTGGTGGTGTTGGTGTTGAGTGTGGCGCGGGTCAACGTGGTCATCGCATTGGTAGCGGGCGCGTTGGCCGGAGGTATTGCCAGCGGCATGCCTCTGCAGGAGGTGCTGGAAGTATTTTCGTCGGGTGTGGGCGGCGGCGCGGGAATTGCCCTGAATTACGCGATTCTAGGCGCTTTTGCGGCGGCGATAGCCCATTCCGGCGTGCCCATCTGGCTCTCCCGCAAACTCGTGGGCCTCATCACCCGCAAAGCCCAAGACGCTTCCGCCCGATTGCGGCTCAAAGCGGCCATCGTACTCCTATTAATACTGGCGGGGTTCATGTCACAAAACGTGTTGCCCGTCCATATTGCCTTCATCCCCATACTCATTCCGCCCCTGCTCGGCGTATTTGCTGAGCTAAAAATGGATCGCCGCCTGCTGAGTAACGCGATCGCCTTTGCCATGGTGACCACCTACGCCATCGTTCCCTACGGCTTCGGGAGCATTTTTTTGAAGGATATTGTTTTGAAAAATTTGGTGGAGAGCGGCCTGACTGGCGTTACGTTGCGCGACGTCGTATGGGGGAGTATTTTCCCTGCGTTGGGCATGGTTGCTGGGATGGCAGCGTCCTGTTTTGCCTACTGGAAGCCGCGCACCTACGACGCGCAAAAAATCCAATCGATTGGGGTAAATGAGGAGGTTTGTTCGCTGAAAAACATTATTATTTCTGGGATTGCGGTTGGGGCGATGCTCGGAGTACAGATTGCTTGGGACAACATGATGGGTGGTGCGCTGATGGGTTTGCTCATTTTGAACGTTGGGCGAGTTGTATCCTGGCGGGATTCGGATCGCGTGGTGATGGACGGTTTTCGGATGATGGCGGCGATAGCTTTTGTCATGATTGCAGCGGCTGGATTTGGAGCTGTTTTACGGGCGACGGGCGACATCCAAGCGCTCGTCACGGGGCTAGCGGACGGCATTGGTTCGAGTAAAATGTTAGGAGCCGCGGGCATGATCGCGGTGGGATTGATCATCACGATGGGGATTGGATCTTCTTTTTCGACGGTGCCCATCATTGCGTCCATTTACGTTCCTTTGTGTCAGGCGTTGGGGTTTAGTGTTTTGGCGACGATATGCATTACGGCGGCGGCGGCGGTGACTGGAGATGCGGGTTCGCCGGCGTCCGACACGATGCTGGGGATAACGTCTGGTCTCAACGCGGACGGCCAGCACGACCACATTTTTGACACGACGATTCCGTCTTTTATTTATTTCAACATACCGCTGGTTATTTTTGGCGTTTTAGGGGCGATGGTTTTGTAAATTAAAAGGAAAAGTTTCTCCAGAAGGGGGAATCCTTCCCCCTTAAACCCCCTGGCAGTCGGCTTCGCCGCCTGGATCTTGCGGAGCAAGAGGCCCGCAGCTGCGCCGCGGGCCTCTCACGGAGAGGTCGAGGAGTCTGTGACTCCTCGCGGGGTCTGGGGCGGAGCCCCGGGAAAACACTCATTTTCACCTTCAAATTTAAAAAAAATATTACTTATCGTAAAAATTTTCCCCCAAAAATCCGATCCCCAAAATCTAAAATTTTGCCTTCAAATTAAAAAAAATTTGAGTATCATAAAACAATGGAGAATATTTTACGAAAGGCATCGGATGAGGGATCGCTGCTGCCGCAGGCGGCCGAAAATTGTCAAAAATGGCTTCTCCATTTGCCGGAATGGGGGAAAGCGGCCATAGGGGAGCTCGCCGATGGGAAGAATTGGGCGGAACTCAATGACCGATTTTTCAGGAATTTGGAATTTGGGACGGGTGGCATGCGCAGTCGCACGATCGCCGAGACGGTCACCAAAGCCGAACGGGGCCGCGGCGCGCCCTTTGATGCCCCCGAACACGCCGCCATTGGCAGTGCCTACCTCAACGATTTCAACATCGCCCGCGCGACGATCGCCCTTTTCCGCTACTGCAAAACGCAATCCGACGGCCCGCTCCGACTGGTCATCGCCCACGACGTCCGCCACTTCTCCGAGCATTTTTCCCAAATCGCCGCGAAAATCTGGAATCATTTGGGCGGGAAAGCGATTGCCTT
>JAISBJ010000038.1 GCA_031266235.1 Puniceicoccales bacterium
CTCAACCGCGCGGAGCGGGATATGCTCGCGGCGCCCACGTACCCATCCGATCGGCTGGCGCAGGAGATCGTCGACGGCCACGACAAAAAAAAGACTTGCCTGTCGCCGGAGGATTATTATGCGCTGGTGAAAATTTTGAGAGACGACATTGGGGCGGAGGATTGTAAAAAAATATTCCGTGAAATTTGGCAAAATTTATACATTTCCGTCGAGACGAACCTGCCCATCGAAGGCGCGCTGCCAGCCATCGAAGCCGTTTTCAGCGAATCGGAGGCAGCGGAGGTGGAACCCAATGGCGGCGAAATTGTAAAGCCGTTTGCCTACGAACATTTCGAAACGCCGCACCGCGAAATGATTGAAAAAAATGTAATCGAGGACCTCGGCATCACCCAACTCACCCTTGCTAACGGTGCGACCATTAATCTCAAACCCACCGATTTCGAGCAAAACCAAATCCGGTTCGCCCTCACCGTCGGCCACGGGTTACTGACGGATTACCCGCACCCTCAGCCGGGAATTTTCCTGGTAGCGGAGCACGTTCTCCTCCGATCCGGCCTCCAAAAAAATCCCTGGAAAAACCTCAGCAAATTACTCGCGGCCCAATGCATCCAGGTGGATTTTGGCGTCGACGAGCGCTGCTTTTATTTTTCGGGCACGTGCGACAGGAAAAATTTACTTTTTGGGCTACAATTGCTGGCGGCTTACCTCTCCGACGCCGGATTCGAAGGACGGGCGCTCGCCGAGGTGCGGGAGGCGCTGAAACCCGTTTACCAGAACCGCGCCAAGTCGCCGTCGTCTGTCATCGCCGATCAATATCAAAAATTTGTTATGGGCAATGATTTTGTCGGGGGGCTTCCAGAGGAACGGTCCGTTTTTTCGGTGACCATGGAGGACGTCAAAAATTTACTGCTCCCCGCTTTCCGAAAGGAGGCCATTGAACTGACGATTGTGGGGGATTTTGAGGTCGACGCGGCCATTTTAGGCATTCGGGACACCTTGGGCGCCCTAGCCGTCCGATCGCCCACGCCCAACGCGGTTTTGGCGGCGGAAATTCTCCATTTCCCAACGGATACAGCGGAAAAAACGTTCCACTTTACGGGCGACGAGAAGCGCACTTTATCGGTGCTCACTTTTCTGACGGACGACGAAAATAACATTCGGGATTGGCGCACGCTATCCCTGCTGGCCAAAACGATCGACGACCGCCTGTACAATAAAATAAGCAAAGAAAATGGGGACGCGTACTCGCCGCACACCAATAATCGCCCCACGCCCTTTGCGCATTTCGGTTTGTTGAAGATCGTGCTTTCGCTGGACGCGGAGGCGGTGGCGGATGTAAAAAATGAGACACTGGCGATTCTCGCCGACCTGAAAACGAATCCCATTCCCGGCGAGGAGCTCGACCGCATCAAATTGCCGATTTTGAACGCCATTCGCGATGAATTCAAGGAAAATGGCTTCTGGCTTAGGCGCGTCATGCACGCCCATCGCCGCCCCCAGGACTTGGAAAATCTCCGCACCATGCGTTCTTTTTACGAAAATATGACATCTCAGGATCTCCTCCACGCCGCGAAAAAATACCTCAATAACCCGGTTCACGCGACCATTTCCCGCCAACCCGCTCCGCGAAATGATGAAAAAATCGTTCAAAAAGAGGAAAAAAATGACTGATAATTCTTCGCTCCCGACGCGCAGCCCTCGAAAAAAATCTCCGGGATGTATTTGCGCGCAATCCTCCGCTCCGAAAAACTCGGCAAATAAGCCGCCCGCATGAGTAGCTGTGCCCTCTGGGCGAATTCGCAATAGGGAATTTCCTCCTGCCCCTGCTTGCCAAAAAATACCACCTCATCGCAAACCGCCACCTCTCCGAGATCGCTGACGTCGGCCATGACCTGGTCCATCGAAACTCGCCCAATTATTTTACAACGCTGCCCACGGACCAAAACTTCGCCGCAATTCGATAGCGAAACCGGAATGCCATCGGCGTAACCCAGCGATATGACCGCAATTTTAGTGTCCCGCGCTAAACAATAACTCCGCTCGTAGCCGATTTTCGTCCCCGCCGGAACGCGCTTAACCAACGTAACCAGCCCACTCAAACGAATGATCGATTCCAATCCGAGCCGTTTCACGAGCCCATGATCCTCTGGGATCCCCATGGGAAGCGCGCCGACCCGCACCGCATTCGTCCCCCCAATGAACCGATCGATGCCAAAACTGCTCGAAGCGTGATTGAGCCAACCCGCCTCCCCATATTTCCGGACGACTTCTCGGAAGCGCTCCAGCTGCAGTTGCGTGAATGCGGGGTCGCTCGCCAAAGACGAAAAATGCGTCGCTAAACCGCAGACTTTCAGGCGGTCGCAGCCGCGGACATAGGTAAAAAAATCGTCAATTTCCCCAAACCAAACGCCGAGTCGCCCCATCCCCGTATCAATTTTGATGTGGATCGGCTGTTGGTATTGTTTTTCCCGCGCGAAGCGTTGGAACATGTCTAATTCCTCGACCGACGAAACCAGCGGGATGGCCTTCGCCTGGTACAAATCTTCGAGCTCGCCCGCCAAAACCGGACTGAGCACGCACACCGGCAAATCAATGTGGAGAAAGCGAATTTCCAGAGCTTCCTGGACGCTGAGGACGACAAATCCGTCGACGAGCGGATGCTTTTTATTGCCCAAAAACGCAGCGATTTTCTCGATACCCAGGCCGTAGGCGTCAGTTTTTACGGCGGCGAGGCAACGCACATCGGGCGGCAATATTTTCCTGATTTTCGCCATATTTTCCGCCAAAAGATTCAGATTAATTTCGAGTACTCCGCGCACCATATGATTCGAGATATAGGGACAATTTTTGGCCGTCAAGGAAAAAATATTTAAAATTTTTGAAAATTTTTCTTGACATGCGCCGCGGACTGTGCAAGAGTACAAGCGTTATGAAAAAGTCTCATATTATAAGGCTCATTTCGAGCACATTGTTAGC
>JAISBJ010000020.1 GCA_031266235.1 Puniceicoccales bacterium
CGCCACGACTTAGTTTGCTTGAAGGTCGAGGATGCTCGGGAGCGGGAATTGCTCGGCGTCGGGCCCATGGTTTTCGAAGACGCGGAGACCGGGGAAATTCTGGAAATCAATACTTCCGCCAAATCGTTTCAAAAAAAATATAAAAATGAGCGGGGCTATTACGGTAAAATTTTTAGCGATCGCCTCAAAAAAGTGGGCATCGATTTACTGGAAATGAGTACGGGAGAAAATTATTTCCAGGCCCTCGATCGCTTCCTCAAAGGCCATGCCGCACGAAAATAATGCGCCAAAATTGTAATTTTTTTTATAATTTTTATCCATTTTTATTTGACTTTTTGACGAAAAATCAATAATAGCGGGCCAGGGTATGGAAATGGAGAGAAAAAAAATAGGCAGGGGATTCACGCTGATCGAGTTGCTGATCGCGATCGCGGTCATAGGAATCTTGATTGCGCTGCTCGTTCCTGCGGTTAATAAGGTGATGGACAGCGCTCGACGGGCTAAGGGCGCCAATTGCTTGAAGCAAATCGCCATGGCCTATAGCCAGTACTGCAACGACGACGTCAATGGGCGCAATATTAATTTGACAAAAGAGACTATGACTGGAAAAGAGTGGGCACTCGTATTGGCCCGCGGCGGGTATTTGAATGACCCCAGTATCTATTCTTTTTCCGGAGATAGTGGGGCGTCGAAGGTGGTCAAAAAAGCAATCGTAGACTCGAATTTGGGGGATAATAACGCGTGGGATGGCGACGACGATATAGAATTCAGTGTTTACCTGATCAATAACGTGCCGATGGACGCGCCGCTGTCGACGACGCCCATCGCATTTACCCGCGGAGTTCCAGGTATAGGAAATGATCCTGCTGGGAGTGTTAGCAAATGGCCCGAGGATAAAAATGATCCCAAAAAGAGCGGCGTATATGGGCGCAAGGGGGGGTACATTGCCTATCTCGATGGCCACGTCGAGTGGCATGAGGACCTCGGCGGAAGTGGTACGGAGGGTAGTAACGTGGGGAAACTGATTGCCTGGGGCGGCAGTGAGACGACGAATAAGATCCAAGATACGATTCCGAGCACGGCGGCTATTTTGAGTGCGAGTGGCGTCGTGGAAAATGGCACAGATGGCTCAGGTGGCGGCGGGCCTGTGGAATGAGGCCTAGGAGCGGATAATTTTTAAGTAAAAATGAGTAAAAAAAATGGATTTACGCTAGTCGAATTGATCGTCGTGATTTCGATCATAGGCGTGCTGATGGCCTTCGTTTTGCCTTCCATTGGGGGCGTCTTGGAGCGTTCCAGGAGGGCTAATGCCCAAAATTGTATCAAACAACTCGCCAATGCCTACCTGATATATCGCGAAGATAAGGGGGATTTTTATGATGAACATGGCCCGCTGACGTATATCAGTGGATTTGCCGAGATGTTGGCGAAGGAAGGGCTGTTAAACGATCCCAATTGCTACGTTTTTTCGTCGGATGCGCAGGCGAGGGCGGTCAATAAACCGTCAAAGGACACCATTGTTCACGCCGATGGTCAGAGTCCAACCTATTGTTTTTGGAACAGTGTGTTTAGCATCAATATCGTCATCAATTTATCCGATTCCTGCCCGCCGAATACCACGCCCATTATTTACACGCGGGGTTTGAACGGCGACGGCATGTGGGATGAAAGCAACGGTGTTTTTGGGAAAAAGGGAGGTTTTATTGCCTTTCTCGACGGCCAGGTGAAGTGGTTTGATAACGTTTCGGGCAAGTTGATGCGGGCGGACATGACGGCTGCGACGAGCGACATTCGCGAAGCGATTCCCAGTGACGCCGTGGTCCTCGACGCGAGAACGGGATATTATTGAGAACATTAAAATCTCAGAAAAGTAAAATATTTACATTTATAGATGAATATTATTTACATTTATGGAGCGAACATGACTCGGGCGATTCCCAGTGACGCCAGAATATTCGGGACAGGAAATGAATAAAATGAAAAATATTATAAAAAAATTGAAAAAAAGAAACAGAGCCTTTACACTCATAGAGTTGATCGTGGTGATCACTATCATTACCATCCTCATGTCGCTTATTTTACCGGCGGCGCAGAAAGTTTTAGCAAGCGCGCGGAAGTCGAAGGCGCGGACCTACATGAAGCAAATCGCCGAAACCTATTGCCGCTATTACCAGGACAATGGCTTCATACCCGATGCGTACAATAACGTGCAATTCCTTGTGGGATGTGCTTCGCAGGGGGAACTCAACAATGCCAACCTTTTTGTTTTCCCTGGGGATAAGAAGGCGGCGGCCGTATTGCAGGAGAACATATGGCCCGTTTACGAAGGGTATGCTTGGGAGGAGGGCAAGCATTTGAGTGTTAATCTCATTGCGAACATTGCGCGGGAAGTTTCTGCGGCGACGACTCCTGTAGCATTTTCGCGGGGATTGGATGTGGAGGGCGGGCGTTGGAGTCAGGAGGATGGCGTTTGGGGATCGGAAGGAGGTTTTGTCGCTTTTCTGGACGGGCAAGTGCGCTGGTACACGGATTTATACGATAAACTTTCGACGACTAGTGGGAGCACGGAGAGTATGCAAGCGGCGGTGGATAGCATAGGGGGCAAGATTTTAGGGACAGATACTTACGCCTACACCTCTCCCTATTCTTCCTATTATGCTTATTATTCCGATTCTTCTGGTTCTTCCAGTTCTTCCGGCTCTTATTAATATAAAAAATATGCAAAAATAGAGGGAAATTCCCTAGGCAAGGGATCGGCGCAAGCCATAAATAAAAAATAATAAAAGATCGGTAAGTTGTGTAAATTTCATCATTTTTTGGTGCGTTTCAGTCGTTTTCTTCTTCTTCATCGCTATCGTCGCCGTCATCGCCGATGGCTTCGGCGGGGCAGCTATCCATCGCTTCCAAACAAATTTCGATGTCTTGGGGCAATAGGGGCTGTTTTTTGACGAAGGAGCCTCCTTCGGACGCCTCGCCAAAAAAATCCGGCGCGAGATTGCGGCACATGTCGCAGCCGATGCACTGATCGTCCACGTAAAATCTGCCGGGGGCATTCTCCTCAATCCGATCTTCTTTACTTGCCATGCGGCCAAAACATTCAAAAATGGGCCACTTGTCAAGCAAAATTGCGAATTAATCCCGTTTTTATTGAAAATATGGAAAGGAACCGACCTATACATTTTTCTTATGCTGAATTTATCCACACCTTGGAAATCGAGCGGCGATTGTCGCGCCACACGCTGGAAAGTTACGTGACGTCCATTGAAAAATTTATTAGATTTTTGTTATGTCAGAGTGCGATCCGTGACTGGCAAAATGTCGACGAATGGACCGTCCGCCAGTATTTAATTGAGTTATTGGGCAGGAATAAGAAGTCGACGGTGGCCAATCGCCTGTCGGGTTTAAAAGCATTATTTACATTTCTGGAGCGGAGGAAAATAATCGCTGCGAATCCGTTTGCGAACCTCAAAGGGCCCAAAAAAGACAAAATTTTACCAAAAATTTTATCGCCGCAGGAGGTCGCCCAGCTCCTCCGCCTGCCGGAAAAGCTATTTGGGGAAGAAAAAATTTCGAAATTTTTGTTTTTGCGGGACACGCTGATCCTGGAATTGCTTTACAACAGCGGCATGCGATTGGGGGAGTTGCTGTCGCTGCGCTACGGGGATATTGATTTTGAGCGATGTTCTGTGAAAATTTTAGGAAAAGGTGGTAAAGAGCGCCTTTGTCCCATTGGCCGCTATTCGATTCGGGCGCTGGAGCGGTTTGCGGAGGGGACGGAGATGGCCTGCGATCGGTGGGTGATCGTCGGGGAGCGGGGGGAGCGTTTGACGGCGCGGCAGGTACAGAATCGGCTGAAATTTTACCTGCGGCACGGGCATTTACCGATGGACATCAGTCCCCACAAGTTGCGCCACAGTTACGCCACCCACATGCTCAACAACGGCGCCGATCTTCGGCTGCTGCAGGAGCTCCTGGGGCACACGCATTTATCGACGACGCAGATTTACACCCATGTGCATTCTGGGTTCATGCAGGCGGTGTACAATCGGGCGCACCCCAGGGCCTAGCCGTGAATATTACGATAAAATTATGATAATTTTTTATTATGATAATTTTTTTTGAATGAAGACGGTGGTTTTTCCCCAGAGAAATTCGCCGCCAAATTGGGCGATAATAGGGAAACGCTCCTTCGCAACCGCTCGATTTTTACTCGCAAAAATGAAAACTTAGCTGTGAATATTGCGATAAAATTATGATAATTTTTTTTGCATAAAGACAGTGGCTTTCCCCCAGGAAAATTCGCCGTCAAATTGGGCGATAATGGAGAAACGCTCCTTCGCAACCGCTCGATTTTTACTCGCAAAAATGAAAACTTAGCTGCGAATATTACGATAAAATTATGATAATTTTTTTTGAATAAAGACGGTGGGTTTCCCCCAGAAAAATTCGCCGCCAAATTGGGCGATAATGGAGAAACGCTCCCTCGAAACCGCTCGATTTTTACTCGCAAAAATAATTTCGTTCAAACTATAGCTGACGGTGATTACGATCGTTCCCGGCCTGGTTTTTCGGAGATTCAGGATGAGCGACTCGATCTGGTGGTCGTCCATCTTCGAGCCGTAGCAGTAGATCGCCGTCGCCTGGCTGAGATCGGCAGTAAAAAAATCGTCACGAATGAAGCTGATTTTCTCCGCCAAAGCATCGCCTTTTCCGATTAATTGGTTGGCGAAATTTACAAAGTCGGGGATTTGTTCGATGGCGACGACGCGGCAACCCGTAAAGTGGGCCAGCCAAAAGGCGCAGCGGCCGGTCCCGCACCCCAGCTCAAATACGCAATCCCGGTCCGTGATGTTGGCGTGGCGAGCGATTTTTTCGATGGTCAGTAGGGGCGTCTCGCCGTACTGGTACACGTCGGGCTCGAGCTTCAGTTGCAAATACCGTCGGCTGATCGCAAAGGGCGAGTCGAGCCAATACTCGCTGATGATGGCCAAATCCGTTTTGGCGAAATGGTAATTTTTTGGGTAAAATTTTACAACAACGCCGCAGAAATCGATGAAACGGAATAGCCGCGACCGCAGTAAAATGTAAAAGAAATCTAAAAATTCTGCTAATTTTAGCGACCAGCGCTTCCATAATTTCCTGAGCCTAAGATAATGACTTAGAACGTACCTTTTCCGTAAAACTCCCATTCCTGATCGCACTCCTAATTTCCTCCAGCAGGCGCACCATAAACGCCACGTTGTGGATCGTGAGCAGTTGGCCGCCCAGCAATTCCCTTGCTTTGAAGAGATAGTGAATGTAGGCGCAGGAAAAATTTTTGCAACAATAACATGGGCAATTTTCGTCGATGGGGTAATTTTTTTCGGCGAATCGGGCGTTTTTGAGGCTGACGTACTCTTTGCCGCCCATTTTTTCCGGGTGGACGAGGGCGCCTCCGTGGCGGGCGAGGCGAGTCGGGTGGACGCAGTCGAAAGTGTCGATGCCGTGGGCCACGCCGTTCCAAATGTCCGAAATCCCCCCGATGCCGAGGAGGTGGGTCGGGCGATTTCTATGGATGTGTTGGCACGTCAGGGCGACGATATCGTGCATTTGTTCCTTTGTCCCGCCGAGACTGCCGCCGATCGCTTGGCCGAAAAAATCCCGTTCCGCAATAAAATGGCCGCTGCGTGCCCTGAGGTCGCCGTAAATCCCCCCCTGAACGATCCCGTATAGTGCCTGGCGGCCGTCATTATTTCTGGCGAATTCTCGGAAACTGCGTTCTTCCCAGCGGTGGCTGCGTTCCATGGAACATTCCGTGTAAAATTTATCGGCGTGGTAGGGGGTGCATTCGTCGAGGGCGAGGATGAGGTCTGCGCCGAGCGCCCGTTGAATTTCGATGGATTTTTCCGGGGTTAGATGGCATGGGCGGCCGTCGACGTAGGACCGAAAATGCGCCCCATCTTCGTCGATTTTGAGCAGCGTTTTGGGGATATGGCCATTACGCCGGCCCTTGATCTCATTGGCGACCCCCCCGTGCCCTAGACTGAAAATCTGAAATCCCCCAGAGTCCGTTAGCATCGGACGGTCCCAGTGGAGCAGCCGGTGTAGGCCGCCGTGGCGCGCGACGAATTCGTGGCCGGGCTGGAGCGATAGGTGGTAGGTGTTGGCGAGGATTATTTGGGCTCCCGCTTCGACCATCTGCTGCGGCGTGACGGACTTCATCGCCCCCTTCGTCGCACAAAAAATGAATGCCGGCGTTTCCAGCGTACCGTGGGGCGTCGCCAGTAAACCGCAACGCGCTTGCGATAAAAGGTCCCGATGGGTCACCTCGAATTTAAAATTTGGATACAATTTCAGGACAATTTTTTTACTGAAATCGGTCGGCTAGGTAGGCGGCGCAGCTGTCGAGGGATTCCAAGTGGGGATAATCCGCTTCCGGGACGTCTATGGCGTAGCGTTTGCGCAACTCCATAACAATGTCCAAAAAATCCATGGAATCCAGATCCAATTGCTCCCGCAGCGGGACTTCCGCCTTCAGCGCGCTGACGTCCTCATCGGGGGCGATTTCCGCGATAATTCCCCGCACGATTTCCAAAATTTCCTCTTTCGTTTTTGCCATGACCCAAATAACTGCCCATAAGTCTTTGCAAAAATTTTCATAGTGTCAAGAAAATATTGGCATTTGGGCGAAAATTCGTTACATCGAGATTGTGAAATATTTACACGCATACTGGCGCATGGCCTACGTCGACGCCCCGAAAGATCCCGAGGCCGACAGTCCTTTTTTAGAAATTCTTAACAATCCCGACGAAAAAAAGTCGCTCCTCCTATTCAAAACGCCGCTGAGCTTCGCTGTTTTGAACAAATATCCCTACAATGCGGGGCATTCGTTGGTATTGCCGCGGCGCGAAGTGCAAAATTTGGAGCAGTTGACGGAGGAGGAGCACGCCGATTTTTTCCGGGCCGTTACGCGCATGGCGGCGATATTGCGGGAGGCGCTGACTCCGGACGGCATCAACGTGGGGATTAATTTGGGAGCGGCGGCGGGCGCGGGGATCCCCAAGCACCTGCACTGCCATTTGGTGCCGCGTTGGACCGGCGATACGAATTTCATGCCCGTTGTCGGAGGAGCGCGGGTATTGCCCGTGGCGCTAGAATATCTCTGGGAAAATTTGAAAAAATTTATCTGAGTGATTCGTTTGATTTTTTTATCCGTTATCGGGAAAAATTTTGTCTGAAAAAATAATTTTTATCCCTCAAAAAAAAGTCAGTAAGCTGTAAATTTTTATGTGAAAAAATTATATTTTATGTAAAAATCCGAGCCGGTGCGTAAAATTAGGTGGCGATATTTTGGATCAGCGAAACTAGCGGAAGAAAAAGTCCAATGACAACCGCCCCAACAAATCCCGCAAGAAATATCACTAAAATGGGCTCAATCATCGACATCATACGCGCAATCACTTCGTTGAGCTGCTCCTCGTAGGCCGAAGCCACCTTGTTCATCATCTCGCCGAGCTTGCCCGACTCCTCCCCAACTTTGATCAGTCCCTCCGCCATCGCCGGAAATACACTGCGCCGCCGCAGCGAGTCCGTGAGCGACATGCCCTGCTGAATGTCCTCAATGGTGGACGACAGTTTCTCCTTCATGTAGTAGTTCCCGATGCTCTCCCGGGCCATCTTGAGCGACTCCACCACGGAACACCCGCAGATCAGTAGGTCGCCAAAGGTCCGCGAAAAAATCACAACGCACCACGTCATCATACAATTTCCAATGAGCGGCACTTGGAGGAGGAGTCCATAAAACATTTTTTTTACGGGCGTGATCGTTTTTGCGGCAAAAAATAACCCCACAAAGAGGCCCAGGGCGACGAATACTTCGAGGATGTGGGCGGATACGAAGCGGCTGATGGTGATGATCACGGTGGTCAATTTGGGCATGGCATTGGCTCCGATCTGGTCGACGATGACTTTTTCGAATTTGGGCACGACGAAGGTGGTGAGCAGCAGGACGACGACCGATGAAACCACCAAGACCGTCGCCGGGTAAAACATCGCCGACGCAATTTTTTTCTTGACATAAACTTTTTTTTCCATCAAGCTAGCCATTTTAGCGAGTGTTTCGGCCAATTTCCCGACGGCTTCTCCGGCCCGGACCATGGCGATCTCGGACGGATCGAATTTCGCAACGGAGGCCATGAGGGCGTCCGAAAAGGAGTCGCCCGCTTCGATTTTTACAAATAAATCATGAATAAAAAACCATATATTTTTATGGCGGACCTCCTGTTCCTCGAGGATCGCCAGCGAAGAACGCAGATCCATCCCGGCGTCGAGCAGCGCCGATAATTGGCGGATCATTTGGGCTTTTTTCTCGATTTTTAAATTTAAAGATCCCGGCCGCTTTTTTTTCTTGACACTCCCCGCAATCGCCGCTTGATGCTCTTTGGACTGGCGCGGCGTGAAGCTGTAGGACGCCTGTTTTTGTTTTTGTTTGCTGGTTTTTTTCCCGACGGAAGTGATCGCTGCCGAAGCGTGGGTATCGACGGCGAAGTCGCTGGTGGCGGGTGTTGCGGCGGGATTGTGGCCTGCGGCGCTAGATGGGGCAGGCGCGGAAACGGCGAAATCGCTGGCGTTGAAGGGCGGAGATCGGGTCGGAGAGGTGGCGCTGTGGGTTGCATTGGTAGTGCCCGCGGCGAAGTCGGAAGCCGGCATATTCCCTGGAGATATGGGGGATTGTTGAGTCGGAGACGGCGAAAAAGCGGACGGCGTTTTGGAGGCGTCGGGATCGCCGATAATGATGAGGTCGTCGGCGTTATTTTCGATTTGTTGGTTCAGTTTTTCCGAGAAATCGACGAGCGCTTTGAAGTCGCTGGCAAAGGGATTATTGGGCCCATTTTCGCCGGCGGTTGGGGCGGTGTCCTCGCCCTTGGGATCATTATTTTCCTCGCCATCCTGGAAAAAATTCCCCTGGTACTTGTCGACGGCGTTTTGGAATGAGTTTCGTAAAAATTGTCTCAATTTCATGGCGCGTTGCGTTCGAATTTGACCTTCCGTTTGGCGACGTTTTGCACACTCTGCTTGACCGCAATGTCATCATTTTCCGCGATCTCTATGCCGATGATGTGCTCGAAAATATCGTCTAATGTCAAAACGCCGACAATTTTATGATCTTTTTTTACAAACGCAAGCTGCGTTAAATTCTTGAGCAAAACATCCAGCGCGTCGTCCACAAACATATTATCGGGGAGCGCTTTGGGGATTTCCATGAGGCGGCGCAATTGAATATCGGCGCCATTGGTCGCAAAAGCATGTAAAATTTTCCGCCGGTGGACGATGCCCACCAGATTCTCCGGATTGTTGGAGTAGACCGGGATGCGCCCCGCGGGAATATTTTCATTGTTGGCGATGAACACGTCGCGGACCGTCATATTTTTACTGTAGGCGCTGAGGTGATCCAGCGGCGTCATGATCTGCGCAATCACCGTGTAATCCATCTTGAGCGTGTTTTCGATCATCTTGCGCTCCTGCTGGCTGAGCGTCCCGTCGCGCACATTTTTCTCCGCCAAAAGCATGATCTCCCGGTCCGAATAGGCCGAATCGGCACGCTTTTTACCAATAATTAACCTCAGAAAAAAACGGCAGGCCAAAGAAAACGGATACATGACGGAAACCACGAATTTGAGCAGGTAAGTGGCGGGGATGTACAATTTTTTCCGGTAAATTAATCCGAGATTTTTTGGTAAAATTTCCGAGAAAAGCAGGATCGCCAGCGTAAAACTCACGGAGAAATAGATGAGCATGTCTTCGCCGTAGGTTTTGACGACCAGCCCTCCCGCAACGATGGAGCCGAATGTGTTGGCGAAAGTGCTCAGCATGAGGATCGCCGAGGACGTTTCTTCGACATTTTTTTTACATTTTTCGATGTAATTGGCGGCCCGCTTGGATACGGCGCGGAGGTCTTCGAGCTCGATGTCATTGGCGCTGAAGAGGATCGCTTCGAGGAGGGAAGTGGCGGCGGAAGTGATGAGCGTTAAAACTATGGTAGCGGTGAGGAGGACCATCGGTTGGGTGAATGATGCTACGGAATTCTCGAGAAGATCAATGGAAATGTGTGGATAAAAATATTTTCAAAAAAAGCTTTCGTAAATTTAAAATTTTGCTATAAAGACCCCCGTTATGGTTAAACATATGCAAAAAAAGTTATGGGGTTACCATTTATTGATGGTTATGGGTTTTGCGGGCAATGTGGCCCATGGCACTCAGGGGGCCGACGTTGAAAGGCCACTACAGCTGTTCCAAGCGCCGCCACATATTGTAGCCGCAGTGGCTATGGCAAGAATCCCCGGTGATCCCCGTGGCAGGACGTATTTTTTGGAAGCGGTCGATACGGGCAATGTGGCAATGGTCAGACTTTTTGTAGAAAATTGTCCCAATTTAGACCATAATATGACGGATAAAGATGGCAATACGGATACGATGCTGGCGATAAAGGGGGGGGGACAGGATGATTTTGGTGAAAATTATCAGACAATTTTTGATCTCATCGCTCAACAGGAAAACCGGGATTGGAATTTGCAGAATCATAGGGGGCAGACGGCGCTATTATTAGCGGTGGGATGGGGGCGACTTAGGATCCTTAGAGCGCTGCTCCAAAGGCCTGAAGTCGATCCGAATCTTCCCAAGTTGGATAGAACGACGCCGCTAATAGCAGCGCTCGGGAATACTCTTGTGCCCAAAGAAGTAAAGGTAACGATGGCTACGATGCTAATTGCCCATCCGCGGGGTGATGTCAATCAGCGTGGAGGGGATAATAGATTGCCTTTGCAGATTGCATTTGAAGCGGGTTTAGCGGCCCAACTTGTCAATCCCATTTGTCGGCGGAGTTTGATGGATTACGATATGGCGGTTAGAAGAAATACACGAGAGCTGCTTCAAAACGTCGTTTTATCGCTGCCTACCCTCGATGGCGAAAGACTTCCTCTGGATCGGGCAAATGGGATAGCGGACGGATTACTTCAATTGGAGTTTGGTCCGAATTTAGTGGACGGCATCGATGGGATACTCAACGACCATCACGGGGAACTCGATGTAGCGCAAGCTATCGGCCCCAATGTACCTAGAGCATTACTAAATTTGGTAGGAATATTTGGGGATCCGAGGGTAAATGTGGAGAACTATGAAACATGTGGTTTGGGTCAATTGGTTAATGCCGTTCGCAGGAAGATTGACTATTTAAGGAATCGGTTGGGCATGGCTTTACCGGATACCACTGGATCGATGTTGCAGGCGATCGATTACAACACACAGTTGTACAATGATTTTCTTTCGCCGCAGGATGACGGGAGCCGCCAAGCGAGATTGTCTCTACTTGGTTCAGCATTGCAGTATGTTCCACTGCAGTAAAGTTTACCGAAAAATAAATTAAAATAAAGCTTGCACCGGGGGAAGTTTTAATTCTAGTGGCGGTGTTTTGCCTAGAGGGAATTCGATGGGGAGGCTGCGGGTAAGCGAAATATTTTGCCGCCGCAATGCTTCTCCATAGGAAAGTCCGGACACCGCAGAGCAGGATTCCGCATGAAAGTGCGGGGGTTATCGCCAAACGATGGCCACGGAAAGTACAACAGAAAGCATACCGCCGCGAGGTAAGGGTGAAAAGGCGAGGTAAGGGCTCACCGGGCGCGCAGCGATGGGCGTCGCAATGGAAACCCAATCCGGTGCAAGACAAATAAGGAATAGGGCTGCTCGCCCGATTATTCCGGGTTAGTCGCATCTCCTCCGGGAGAAATAACTTATAAAAGTTATTAGATAAATGAATTCCGGGCGTAAAAAGTCTACAGAATCCGGCTTACATCTAGGCAAAACATTTTTTTATTTTATTTTCATAATTTAGTAAAAAAAACTTGTTTTTTGTAAAATTTTCTTTAAA
>JAISBJ010000026.1 GCA_031266235.1 Puniceicoccales bacterium
AAATGGGACTGGGCCGCGCCTTCATCGGCCAACTTCCAGGGGGTATTTTGTTGTAATTTTTTTGTCAATTGCGCCGTGAGCGTCCCCGCGGCTTTGGGGCAGAGGGAGCTATTTTTTACCGGTTCTATATAAATCGGTCCCGGGCCAGCGCCCGCCGATACCCCGCGGTGATAGGTCGCGCATCCCGAAAAACTCACCCATAAAAACGATAAAAAAAAACGCACGCTGCCCATCGATCCCTCAATCCACTCCGCCTTCGTCCGCGGCGCCAACACTTTCGGACTTTATAAATGGCGTCACACTCGCCCGATCCGTAGCGTCGACGCGGCCCTCCTTCTGGTCCATGATGCGGTCCATGACCGTCGCACCGTAAACAAATTCGTCGTTACTTTGGGGCTTATAGGATGGGAAAAGGAAGTCGATGGGCGTCGATTTCGGCTTCGCTCCGTCGAGTATTTCCCGAATTTTCTCCCGAGCTACCCGCGCCGCCGCCGCTTCGGGATCGTAGGCTACCGCCGACTGGTAAAGGATCGTCGCCGCCCTTCCGTTGTAGCAGGCGTTGAAATAAAAATCGCCCAGCGCGACCTTGGACCGCACGATCGATTCCGACAAACTTTTCATCTCATTCCGAGCAAAAGGCACGCTTTCGTGGCCGGGAAACAGCAAACAAAACTCGCCGTAATAGCGCCGCGCCGCAGCCGCCCCCCCCTGATTATACTCGTCGCCCCGCACCATGCTGCCGTAAATTTCCGCGATTTTCAAGTGAGCGCGGGGGGCTTCGACGGAACCGGGATAGGTGTCGATGAGCCGCTCCAAAGCAGCGATGGCCAGATCGTAGCGCTTCCCGCGAATGTGCAAATCGGCGACCTCGATGAGGGCCAGCGGAGCGTAGTTGCTGTAGGGCGCATATTTTACAACTAATTCATAATATTTTACCGCAGAATCGTAGTCGCGGAACCCCGGAATGGTCCCAAAGTAACGCGGCCTCACGCCCCGCTGCAGCTTCTTGGCAATCTCGAAATAACGCTCCACGGCCGGCATAAACCATACACTTTCCGGATAACGTTTCACAATTTTCGTAAACATTCGAATCGCCGAAGTAAACTGCTGATTGTTTTCATAGAGCAACCCGCGGGCATAGTAAGCGTTGGGGGCTTCGTCGCTCGTTTTATAATCTTCGCAAATTTTTTCATACAATTTTAACGCTTGTTTCGAATCATTGCGCGCCACTGCGTCTCGGATCTGGCTCAGCAAATCCGCCAAAGATATTTTCCACTGATCCACTACTTCCGACCGCCTTTTGCGCTCCCTGCGCGCGGACGCGTGCGACCTGGCAAAACACGGCAACATCGCCCCGATCATTACTGAAAACACCCCCAAGCGCAGCCAACTCAACATATTCCGAGTAGCAAACAAACCCTCGCCCTCCAGGCAACAAAAATTTTCATTTCCAGCGCACCAAAGCGGCGCCCCACGTTATCCCTCCGCCAAACGAAACCGCCAAAATTAAGTCGCCAGATTGTACCCGTTCCGCCTGTACCGCCTCGTCGATCGCAATGGGAATCGAAGCCGCCGACGTGTTCCCCGTGCGCTGCAAATTGATGAACATCTTCTCCTCCGAAATGCCGACCCGATCCGCAATCGCCGTAATAATCCGCATGTTAGCCTGGTGCGGGATCACACACGCCACGTCCTCCACCGCTAACTCATTCCGCAACAAAATGTCCTCGATCACCGCACTCATCCGCTTGATCGCTTCCCTGAAAACCGCCCGCCCTTCCATCCTAACGCAGCGATCCTTTTTTTCAATTTTTTCAATATCCGCCACACCCCAGCCAAGGCAGTATAAATCCCGCACGCAGCGCCCATCGGCCCCAATCAGGACGTCGAGAATGCCCGCGCCCGAGTCATCCGTGTCGCGCGCCAAAACGACCGCGCCGGCTCCGTCGCCAAATAAAACACAGGTGCTCCGGTCCTCCCAGTCGACGATGGAAGAAAATCGATCGGCGCCGATGACGAGAACATTTTTCATGACCGGGTTGTTGAGGAGGAAATTGCGGGCCACGTCGATGGCGTAGATGAACCCCGAACACGCCGCACTGAGATCAAAGCAGGGGATGTCCACGCACCCCAATTTTTCCTGCACAATGCAGGCCGTCGCGGGGAATTGCATATCGGGCGTCACCGTCGCCACAATGATCAAATCGACGTCACAAACGGCAATGTTGGCATTTTCCAGCGCCTTTTTGGCCGCTTCGCAACTAATATCCGACGTCATCTCCGTGTCGAGACAGATCCGGCGCGACTCGATCCCCGTGCGCGAAACAATCCACTCATTGGTCGTGTCGACCATGCCCTCGAGGTCGGCGTTGGAGAGGACACAATCCGGAATGTGGGAGCCGATTCCCTTAACTATAACACGCTTCATTGGACTTTAATTTCCGCGCTCTAGGCGGCGTTGACGCTGACGCGGCGGTGTTTCGCATCCCACTCCACGACCCCGTCGAGTAACGAAAAAAGTGTAAAATCTCGCCCCAGGCCGACGTTTTTCCCGGGATGCATCTTGGTCCCCCGCTGGCGCATCAAAATACTGCCCGCCCGTACCCTTTCGCCACTGTAGCGCTTCACGCCCAAACGTTTGCTGTTGCTATCGCGGCCGTTCCGCGACGTTCCTTGTCCTTTTTTGTGTGCCATTTTTCAAATTCTCCTCCAATGTCAAGCGGAAATTGATTCAATTTTGATGACCGAAAGTTCCTGGCGATGCCCGCGGCGCCGTTCGTAGCCCTGGCGACGCTTTTTTTTGAAAATAAAAATCTTCTTCCCCCGCTTGTTTTCCAGGAGAATCGCCCGAGCGGATGCCCCTTCGACGTAGGGCGCCCCGACTTTCGCCTCCGGGCCGTCCCCGATCCATAACACTTTTTTTAAATTGATCACATCGCCCGCCTTCGATCCGGTATAGCGACCCACGAATAAAATATCGCCCTCGCGGATCATCAACTGCTGCCCCTGGGTTTCGACAATCGCTTTCATTCTACCTAATAAAAAGCATGCCGCGGAACACGCAAGTCTATTTTTGCATTTTTTCACGATTTTTCACCGATTCCAGCGTCCGTCGCAAAATTTCTCGAACCCACTCCCCGTTCCGCAAAAATTGGACCTCCACACGCATATAAAAAAAAGGTAATGAAAATTGAAAATCGCCGGCAATGCGCACCGCGTCCTTTTCCGTCGTCACCAAAAAATCCGCTCCCTGGCTCCTCTCGTTGATCCGCGACAGCTCGCTGTGTGTAAAACGGTGGTGGTCGATGTAGCGCTTTTTGTAAATAATGTGGGCGCCGAGGCTGAGTATGAAGCGCTCGAAGCCCTCCGGCGATGCGATGGCACAAAAAATCGCCACCTTCCGCCCACGCAAGACCTCCAGCGGCCGCACCTCCCCCGTCGAATGCACCACGAAATAACAGGGTTTGTGGCAACATTCCACAATCTGCGCCCCGCCATTTACTCGCCTGATTTTTTCCTCCAGCGCCCGGTCCTCCCGGCCATCCGACTTCGTCAGCAAAATGCAGGAAGCCCGATCCAAATGCGCCAACGGTTCCCGCAAAATCCCCCGAGGCAAAAGATAGTGGTTTCCAAACGGATTGCTTTTGTCCACCAGCGCCAGCCGCAAACTCGAACGCAGCCGCAAATATTGGTAGCCGTCGTCCAGTATCAGCACGTCCGCCCCCAGACGCCTAATCGCATAGCGCCCGGCTTTGACGCGATCTTTATCGACGACGACGGGCACGCCCTTCAAATTTTTAGCCAACATAAAGGGCTCATCGCCGGCGAGTTCCGAATCCAAAAGGACGTTTTCTCCGTCGCTGACGACCTTCGGCGGCTTATCGGGGGAGTGAGTTAGCCAGCGAAAAAATTTCCGGTACGACGGCTCGCCCTTGCTCTTATAACCCCGACTGATGATGGCCGGCCGCCGCCCCATCGCCCGCAGCAGCTTGGCCAGGTACTCGGCCACGGGGGTTTTTCCGGTTCCGCCCATGGTGATATTGCCGACCACGATGACGTGGCACCCGAGGGGCTGCGAGCGGAGGTAGTGTTTGCCGTAAAACCAGATGCGCAGTTTGACTATTAATGTAAAAATAAAAGAAAAAGGAAGTAAAATGGCGCCGATGATTTTCGCGGTGAACGTATTTTTTCGGTCGTAGAGGACGTCGGCGATGAACTGCACGAATTTATCGAGGGCGCGCAAGGCATACCGCCTCTGTTTTTTAAAAATATAGCGAATTTTTCGTAAAATTCTCATGAAATTTTACTTCCCGGGGATGGTGTCGCGGGGGAATTAGTTCGCATGATTTTCAGCTGGAAGTATAAGTTTTCGAACACGGACCACGGGCAATCGTAATGTTCCGAGAGGGGGACGAGCGCGGCCAGAAGTTTGATTTGAAATTGTATCCAAGCGGACAGGGGGCATTTTTTGGCGATCGCCAGCAATTTGCCCAAATACCACGGATTTTGCGCAAAAATACTCCCCGGTCCCGCGTGATCGCCCGCGCCGTAGCGTTCCCCGAGGCGTTCCAGGACCGATTTACTGATGCTTTCCACGCGATCATTTTCGTAAAAAAAACGTAATTGAACCAACAGGCGCACGCGATTTTGCAGGGCCGCGAGCAGGGGTCTTCCCTCACCGTTATAAGAAAAATATCGCCGAATACCTTGTAAAAATATTTCGAAATTTTCTTCAAAAAACAAATTAATCGCCCCAAGAAAATCGCCGGCGCGCGCATCGACGACGATCGACTCGACGTCCTGCGCAGCGATAGGATTTCCGCCCCCGACGTAGAGGAATAATTTCGCGAGTTCGCTGTCGACGACGGCCAAATCATCGCCCGTTTTTTGTAAAAAATTTTGCAACGCCTCCGGCGTCATTTTTTTACATTCGCGGCCCGCAAGATCCAAAACATAGCGCTCGCCCCCCCCCAATTTCGGGGTATCCAAAATCTCTGAATGGCAATTTTCCAGAAAATATTTAACAAATTTTTGACGTTTGTCGACGACGCCCGCCGTAATCAAACAGCCGACTTCGGGGACCTTTTCGAATAAATTTTGCAGCTCCTGGAGCCAGTCCAAAACCGCTTCGTTGCGACTGATTTTGGCGTCGCTCAAAAAAGAGACGCCGCGATACCACACCAATTTCCTGCCGGAAAAAAACGAAACCGTGCGGAGCGCCTCGCATACACGCCGCAATTCCTGAACCGCCTCAAAAATTTTGTCCGCATCGCTCCCGATCACCTCAATCTCAGCGGCCCCAAACGATTGCACGACCTCAGCTCCACGCTTCGCGATACTAAAATGATCGCCCCCCGCAACGAAAAATTTTGACTCTAATATCACCTTTCTTTAAAAATTTGTAAAAATAAATAAAAACAACGGCCACTTCGGGCGGTCTTTGGGTGAATTATTTTACGATATTTTCATAATCAATCCCCCTCCTTTGGTAACAATCCCAGCCCCTGGACTTCCTTCGCCACATATTCCGGATTAACTAGCCCCCCGGAAATGATCATCTTCATCCCGTCGGAAACCGTCATTTCTAAAAAAATAATGTCCTCCCGGGGCACCAACAGCAAAAATCCGCTCGTCGGATTGGGCGTGGTCGGTAAAAAAACATTTACAACCGTCTCCTTCGTCTTGATCTGCACCTCCCCGTGCGTCTCGCCCGACACAAAACCAATCGCGTATATCCCCTTGTGCGGATACTCGATCAGCACCGTTTTCTGAAAAACCGCCTCCTGATTCTTGCTAAACGTCTCGACCACCTGCTTGACCATTTTGTAAACACTATTTACAAATGGCACCCGATCAATCAGCCGCTCCGTCAGCCGTATGGTCGTCTTCCCCAAAAAATATTTGGACAAAAATCCGAGCACCGTAATAATCCCCACGACGAAAACCGTGGAAAATAAATTGACGATCGTATTCATCCAGAAGACGTCCGGGGTCGTCAGCCGAAAACAGTGCAACAAAAATTTACTCGCCGGCGCCCCAACGTGGTCCAATAATAATTGGACGACAATGGCCGTGACGCCCAGCGGCAAAAGCGTGCAAAGCCCCGCCAAAAACCAATTTTTAATCATCGTAAACATACTCACTGACCTCTTTTTATTCGGACCCATGCTCCGACTCTACGAAGCAATAAAAAAACACAACACCTTTTCATTTTACATTAAATTTACATTAAATATACACGCCGCTCGCCGCCGCTTTTCGCCACGATCCGGACGCTCCGAGTCACGCTTTCCCGCAACTCCGGCAGATTTTCTACCCACTCCACAACCACCACATACGGCCCATGAATATATTCCAAAACACCGAGATACTCCCGCCCATCCAGGCGGTAAGCGTCGATGTGGATCAAATTCATCGCGCCCGAATACTGCGCCATAATGCTAAACGTCGGACTCGTCACGGGCTCTACAACGCCGAGGGCCCGCGCGATTCCCTTCGCAAACGTCGTCTTCCCAACGCCCAAATCCCCGCGTAAAGCCACAATGTCCCCGTCGCATAGCAATCCGCCAAAAACTTCGCCCAACGCCACCAAATCACCCTCCGTTAGGCACACAACGCCCGCCGCCAATTCCTTCAACAAAATCCCAGCCATAAATTGTCGGGGAGCGTCAGCGCCGCTATAATTGTCATATAATTGTGAATGCCGTGAAAAACCATGCACGGCCCGAGGTGGCCATAGCGCTCGTAGCACAGGACCAAAAATATCCCCATTATAAATAGAGGCACGAACGCCGCCAAATTAAAGTGTAGCGCGGCAAATACTAGCGCCGTCCAAAACATGGCCCAAAACGAAGGCAGCTTGAGTTTGCAAAAACGGTAAAAAAAGTAGCGGAAAAACAGCTCCTCCGCAATCGGCGCCAAAATAACGGCCAGAAACAGAATCGCCCAAAATTGCCTCTCCTCTGTCAACCCCGAACGCAACAAAGCTATCAAAGGCTGCTCCGAAAAATTGATGTTCAGCGCATAGCGCAAACTCAGAAGGATTTTTTGCCATAAAGCACCGACGATCGTCACAAACGGGTAAAATACGAGCTCTCCGACGACGCCTATAAAAAATATTTTTACGGGATCCATCCCCGACGGATCGATCGCCGGCCACCGCTCCCGCCGCGCAAACCAAAATAAAAAAATTATCCCAAAAATATACTGCAAACTCCCCACAATGCACAGCTTCATTACGGGGTCCGCTAAACGCCTGCCCAGTAGCACCGGCATCAAAAACGCGACCCAAAATAATCCCGCGATCGCTCCAAAAAAACGACCCTGTGTCATCCCGATGGGGCATAAACCCCGATTTTTATCCATAATTTTTCCTTTCGAAATTACATATAGCCCATCAAAAATAAAAAATCAAGACTTTTTTTTAAAAATTTTTCCCAACCAATCTCGCCGTAGATTAACGGTAAAATTTTTTACTTTTTTTGTGAATTGTCAGTAAATTTTTAAATTTTTTTTAACTAATCCGCAGCGGCATGATGACGCACAAAAATGTGTCGTTGGTCTTGATAATCCCTGGGCTCAACTCGTTTTTAAACTCAAAAAACACCTCTTCGTTCGCCAAAACTTTCAGCGGATCCACCAAAAATTGCGGGTTAAAAGCGATCTCGACGCACTCCTCGCCGTAAATTATTGGTAAATTTTCCCGCGCCTCGCCGTAAACCGAACTCTTCGCCGATACCTCCAGCAAATGATCGGACAATTTGAGCCGGACGGAGTAATTTTTTTCGTCGGCGACGAGCGCTACCCGCTGCACGACCGATAGCAATTGCTCCCGATCCAAACGCACGCGGTAGTCCGAAGACGACGGAATGACCTGCTTGTAATTGGGATATTTTCCCTCAATAATTTTTGAAACAATGTAAATATTTTCACAAATCCCCCCGCTGTGACCCGATTCCACGTCGACCAAAAACGCAATTTGCTTGTCGGCCATCAAAATTTGTACCCCCTCGCCGATGCCCAGCGTGCGCTCCAATTCCGCGATCGTTTTCGCCGGAACAATTACATTTTTTTGAAAATTACAGCCCGGCGTCTCCTGCGAAACCAACGCCAAACGGCGGCCATCGGTCGCGATAAAATGGATGCTATTGTCTTCCGCCAAAAAATAAACGCCGTTGAGAATGTAGCGATTTTCGTCCCGGGACTGCGCATAGGAAATGCTCTTGAGCATGTGGGCCAATTGCTTTTGATTCACCTCGATCTTTTGATCGGCACTCAATTGCGGTAATTTTGGGAAATCGTCCGCCGCCAGCCCTAAAATTTTGAAGTGGGAACTCCCCGACGACAGGCGCACCAGTACCTCGCCCTCCAACTCGAAATGCACCTCCTGGCCCGGTAAAACTTTTACAATTGAGGCGAATTTTTTTACCGGTAAAGTGATGCTCCCCGACTGGACCACCTGTGCCGTGACCGCGCAGCGCATGCCCAGATCCAGATTGGTGGTGGAGAACACGATTTGGTTGCGATCGGCGGCGGCTTCGATCAGAACGTTCGAAAGAATCGGCATGGTCAATTTCGTCCCGACTATATTCATGACCTGCTGCAATCCAGCGGCTAAAGCATCTCTTTCTATGGCGAATTTCATGACTCTACCCCACTAAGTTAGGGTATCCCGGGCGAATGACAAGTCCGAAAAAATTTTACCTCCCGCATAAAATAAATCCGAAAAAATTTTACTTTCTGAAAAAAATTTACCGCCGATGCAAAATTTTGGCTTGCGTTTATTTTGAGATTGACAAAAAAATTTTACTTCCGACATAAAATTTTATTTCCCGCATAAAATAAATCTGAAAAAAATTTACTTTCCGAACGAAATTTTACTTTCTAAAAAAATTTGCCTCCGATGCAAAATTTTGGCTTGCATCCATTTTAAGATTGACAAAAAAATTTTACTTCCAATACAAAATTTTACCTCCCGCACGAAATAAATCCGAAAAAAATTTACTTTCCGCACGAAAATTTACTTTCTAAAAAAAATTTACCGCCGATGCAAAATTTTAACTTGCGTACATTTTAAGATTGGCAAAAAATTTTAGCATATTAATTTCAAAGACAGAGATCATGCGCCTGGGACGATATTTATCCAAAAGTCGAATCATAGAGCTCCAAAGCAGTAATTTTGACGACGCCCTCATGGAACTCCTCCAATCCTGCAATATTTCTAGCTCCAATGAGGAAAATATCTCCATTATGAGCGAAATCACCGAACGCGAAAAAACCATCACCTCCTACCTCGGCAACGGCGTCGCCCTGCCCTACGTCCGCCGCCCCATTAGTAAATCTTATATTTTCGCCATCGGCCGCTGTAAAAATGGGCTCAATTCGGCGAATTCCGGCGAACATAAGGATACCCGCCTCGTCTTCCTCATGATCATTTCCACCCAAAATGAGGAGTCCTATCTGACCGTCCTCGCCGCCATCGCCCGCATCTTCCAAAACCAGGATAATATCAATCTCATCTTCAAAGAACAGAGCATCGCCACTTTCCGACGCAACGTCCGCCATTTGTTTGGAACTTATAAATCCGTTGTAAATTCAGAGAGAAGTTCGATCAACCACCTCATGTTGCGCGAAGCGCAGAAAATCGCCCGCTTCAACCAGTGCGCCGCCATCCTCGTTTTCGGAGATGTCCTCGTCGGTCCGCTGGAAATCAAGGAAAAAATCCACGGCGTACGCTTTGTCCTCGTCGCCCACAAAACGGATAGCGTCGCCGAAAAGGGCAGTTTCGACGATATCATCTACGTCCATCCGTTCTCCAATTACCGGCTTTCGCAGGCGCGCAGCGCGATCATTATCGCCCTTACCCGCGGCATTCTCAATTACAAAGACAAGGTTTGTTGCTTTTCCGGGCTGCCCCAAAGTAATACGTTTGATACGATTTCTATTATCGATATTGCCAAAGAGTTCGGCAATTCGTTTTCGAATAATGAAAATCTTATAAAAGAAGGGATCCATCCCGAAGCCCTCGAACGTTTACTCGCCATCGCCGCCGACATTTCCGTCGAAGGGCGCGAAGGGAAGCCGGTCGGCTGTTTATTTGTCATCGGGGACATCGCCAAGATCAAGCCCTACACGAAGCCCCTCGTTTTGAATCCATTTTACGGCTACAAGGAGGAGGACCGCAACATTTTGAATCCATTTATGGCGGAAACGATCAAAGAATTTTCGTCCATCGACGGCGCATTTATCGTCCGCGGCGACGGAATCATCGAATCGGCGGGATCGCTCATCCAGGCGTCCAGCGATCGGGCGGTCCAGATGCCCAGCGGATTTGGCACGCGCCATGCGGCTGGGGCCGTTATTTCCGCCGTTGCGAACTGCATCGCCATTGCGGTCTCCGAGAGCACCCACCAGATCACTCTCTTCAAAGACGGGAAAATGATGCTATTCGCGGACCAGAGTTTTTCTTCTTCCACAATCTAGGAAAAACGATGAGAATAAGGTATGAAAGAATTAGTAAAAATAAATTCAAACTTAGGGGTTTGTCGTTTTTTTAAAATGACAGAGAATGCGCTTCGCCTGAAGCTCCTCGCCGGGGAAAGCGGCATGAATGATCGCAGGATCGAGGATCGTGCCGTCAATCGTCCGGCGCTAGCTTTGGCGGGGTATTTCAAGCATTTCGCGGCCAAACGCCTGCAATATTCAGGTTTTTGCGAGCTGTCCTACCTCCTCGACCTCGAGCCCGACGCCCAGTTGAAAGCCATTGGCGACATCGATGCGCTCCAAGTGCCCTGTTTTGTGGTGACGAATCGCGTCGAAATTCCAAAAAATTTGATTGACTTTTTTGATCAAAGGGCTTTGCCGCTATTTTCGACGGCGCTGAGTTCCGTGGAATTCATCGAGAAGGCGACGCTTTTCCTGGACGAATATTTTTCGCCGAGGACGACGCTTTTTGGCTCGCTGATTGAGATTAATGGCATTGGCGTGCTCATTCAGGGGCTACAGCCTCTGCCCAAGAGCGCGTGCATTGTGGCTCTCGTCGAGCACGGGCACACGCTGATCGCCGACGATGTGGTTTGCGTTTCCTGCGGGCACTACGGCAATCTCATCGGTCGCAGCAAAGATATCGCCCACGGCTACATGGAATTCCGCGGCATTGGGCTACTGAAGCTGGCTGAATTTTTCGGGATGCGATCGGTGCGGGCGCAATCGAGCATCGATTTGGTGATTCGGTTTGAGGAGCATCTTCCGGAATTTTTGGGAAAAACGGGGCTCGAGGAGCCGTCGAACGCCGAGATTTTGGATCACGATTTGCCGCTGATCACGCTTCCTCTCTGTTCCGGGAACGATTCCTATCGCCTGGTGGAGGTGGCGACGACAATGCAGTTGCTGCGGGCGAACGGCAAAAATCCGGCGGAGGAGCTGAGCCAGCGCCTGATCAAACACATGCTCGAAAACAATCAATGAGCCATTGGCTGGGGCTACCCCGGCCCTTTTTTTAAAAAAAATTTAAAAAAATTCAAAAAAATGAGCCCAAACTTACTCGATTTTTTTAAAAAGTTAGTAAAATCAATCGCCAACTTTCGAGTCTTTTTCCGAAAAAAATTTAAAAAATTTCAAAAAAATTTTCCAAAAAATTTTTCCAATAATGAGCTCGAACTTTCCTGGTTTTTTTAAAAAAAATTTCCAAAATGATCAGTTTTAGGAAACGTTTCCGTTGACGTCCCACCGAAAAAATTTAGCTTCGCTCGCATGGATACGTGGAAATATTTCGGGGACCACCACTTCAATTTCGATGGCGTCGGCCTGAGCATCGACGTCAGTAAAATCAACCGATTCGACGAAACATTCCAAAAATTTGACCGCGAATTCATCTTTCGCGAAATGGCTGCCCTGGAAAGCGGCGGGATCGCTAACGCCGACGAAAATAGAATGGTCGGCCACTATTGGCTGCGCAACCCCGCCATCGCCCCCTCCGATGCCCTCAAAAATATGATCACGGACGTCTGGGAAGCCCTCGATCGCTTCGCCTACGCGGTGCATTCCGGCGATATTTGCGGCCAAAATGGGAAGTTCAAAAACGTTCTGTGCATCGGCATCGGCGGCTCCGCCCTCGGCCCCCAACTCGCCTGCCAAGCGCTTAGCCGCGGCCCAAATAATAAAATGGCTCTATTTTTTCTTGACAATACCGACCCCGACGGCATCGATTCGACTCTGGCGGAACTCAATGGAAAATTGGGCGAAACGCTGGCCATCGTCACGTCGAAATCGGGCGGAACCCCCGAGACGAATAACGGCATGCTCGAAGCGGCCCACGCCTACGAACGCGCCGGATTGACCTTCGCGCGCCACGCGGTCGCCATCACCAGCGCCGACAGCCAGCTGGATCAGCGGGCTAAGGGGGAGGGCTGGCTGAAATGTTTTCCGATGTGGGACTGGGTGGGCGGCCGGACGAGTATCGCTTCCGCCGTTGGCCTGCTCCCCATGGCGCTGCAGGGGATCGATTATAAAAAATTTCTCAACGGCATGCGCGACATCGATTCTCTGACGCGTACCCCCGACGCCCGCAATCCCGCATTAATCCTCGCCGCCGCCTGGTATTCCGCGACTTACGGGATCGGCGAAAAGGCGATGGTCATTCTCCCCTACAAAGATCG
>JAISBJ010000027.1 GCA_031266235.1 Puniceicoccales bacterium
ATTTTGGGAATGGGCGATAGCGTTGATGCTTCGTCAACCTGAAGTTGTGTCGGAAAAGACGGCCCGAGAGAAAGCATTGATAACTTTTTGTCAAAAAGTGAAGCTTTTTTATCAAAAAATAAGCGATTTAAGTCAAAATCCGCGTGCGAACCCCATGAAACCTGGGCGCATAGCAACACCCCCAAACTATATGTGTATCTTCTATTCAGCATACAATAGACGTTCTACGACGGATTTTCACCCGATGCAAATTATTTTTGACCAAAAAATGTAAGTATAAGAAAAAGTTATATTTCCTGCCGCAGCGTATTTCGAGGAATCTTCGCCGATGAACAGCTCGTTTTATTTGGATTTTATTGGTATTGTAACCAGCGGAATGGGAATAATTGCTGTCATTTCAGCCTGCTGATATATTAGAATTATATTAACAATAATTTAAATATCTGGACGACGTCAACTCATTTCGGCGAGCAGCGCCAGCAGCGATTCGTAACCCATTTCGCCGTGGGTATAATGCTCGAGCGCGACCTCCCGCAGCGTCTCCATGCCCTCGCTCCGCGCCTGATTCCGGATCGCATCTTCGTCGCATTTTTGGTCGATTAGCTTCTGAATCGCCTCGCTGATCGGTAAAATTTCCATGATCGCTTGCCGCCCCTTGTACCCCGACCGAAGACATTCATCGCAGCCACCAGCCTCGCTGGCGTGCGCATCGGCGGGGATCGTGTACTCCGGCGCGATTTCCTTCAAAAGTGTCGGGTCGCATGGGCCCGCTTTACTACAAAAAGGACACAATTTCCTGGCGAGACGCTGTGATAATACCCCCCGCAACGTCGCCGCAATGAGGTAGGGCGGCAAACCCAGGTCGAGCAGGCGCGTAATGGCATTGACCGTGTCTTTGGCGTGAATGGTGCTCAGGACGAGGTGGCCGGTTAACGCCGCGCGAATGGCGATTTCAGCGGTTTCTTTGTCGCGGATTTCCCCCACCAATATGATGTTCGGCGCCTGGCGCAACATCGATCGCAACGCCGCCGCAAAGGTCATGCCAATGGTCTCGTTGACTGATACCTGGTTGATCCCGTCCAATTGGTACTCGACGGGGTCCTCGACGGTGATCACCTTCCGCTCCGGCGAAGATATTTTTTTGATAATGGAATACAGCGTCGTCGACTTCCCCGAGCCCGTTGGTCCCGCTACGACGATGATCCCGTTTTGGATCGAAACGAGCCGCTCGAGCTTGAGGACGTCCCTGTCGCGGGCGCCCAATTTTTGCAGCGAAAAATTGTTGCTATTGCTCTGTAGGAGCCGCATGACGATGCATTCACCCAGGTAGCCCGGCAGGATCGAGACGCGCACGTCGAATTTTTGTTCCCCTTTTGTGAGGGAAAATCGGCCGTCTTGGGGGATGCGTTTTTCATCTATTTTTAACTTCGCGAGAATTTTTACGCGGGTGACGAGGCCGCTGTGCAAATTGACGGGAAGTTTACGAATAGTTTGCAGTTTCCCGTCGACGCGGTAGCGGATTTTGACGTAGGTGCGGTAGCGTTCGAAGTGGACGTCGGAGGCGCCCATTTCGACGGCTTTTTGGATCCAGTAGTCGAGAAATTCCTCGGCGGAGCTATTTTTTTTATGGGCAGCGGCGGCCGTCGTCGGGTTACCGCTATCGTCCTTTGGGGCGTAGATTTCGAGTTCCTTGGGATCGGTGAGTTTCGAACGTCTGCGGAATATGGAGCGGAATAGTGACATTTTTTAATCCTTTTTTAATTTTTTATCTTATTGGCTGTGATTTTTTTACGAGCGGCCATTGAGTTACAGCTATTTTTTTTGGCATAGATTTGTGATATTTTTAATTCTTTTTTAATTTTTATTTTATCGGCTGCGATTTTTTTTTACGGGCGACCATTGGGTCACGATTATTTTTTTTGGCATAGATTTGTGGCATTTTTAATTCTTTTTTAAATTTTTTACTTTAGTAGCCGCGTCATTGATCTCGGCCACCAGCGTTTCCAACTCGCTTTCCTCAACTTCGGGGAAAATCGTGAACGCGCCATCCATAATCGTCCCGTCGATGGGCGCGGATAGCCCGAGCGCTTTGCCGTTGAACGCGAAAACAATTTTCCGGCCGGAGCATTCCACGGACAATTTGTACAGCTCGATGGCCGCCTGTTGCGTCAGTTTAAAGAGGATACATTTCCCGAAATTTGAAGTCACGATGCGAGCAAATTCGACGTCCTTTGGAAAAAACGCGGGGTAGGAACAAACGCCGACGCTCAGGCCACTGACGGGCAAAATGGCGGTAGGGATCCAGGTTGCATTTTGTGAATTTTCTTTACTTTCGATGTAAAAATGGAAGTCCGACTTCGGCAGATCCTTAGCCGTCTGGCATCCGCCCGCCAAACCCAGCAGCAGCGCCACACCCCCTAAAACGCACCTTTTTTCACCCATTGAAAGCTATAGGTTAGAAATTTTGGGTGGAAAGGAAATCTTTTTTTGGGGATAAAACGCGAGAGATAAGACAGCGGCTAGGACGATCTTTTGCCCGCTGATTTGTCAATAACAAGTAAGCTGGCGGTGTCGCCACCGGCCACTTCGAGACGGTCGACAAAATCCTGTGCCTGCTTTTTTCGCCTTAATTTTGAGGATAAAACACAAGAAATTTTTGTTTTACTTTTAGGAATAGAGCGGTGGCTAGGATGATTTTTTGCCCGCTGATTTGTCAATGACAAGTAAACTGGCGCTATCGCCGCCGGCCGTTTCGAGGCGATCGACAAAATCCTACGCCTCTGTTTTTTCGCCTTAATTTTGAGGATAAAACACAAGAAATTTTTGTTTTACTTTTTGGAATAAAGCGGCGGCTAGGACGATCTTTTTCCGGCTGATTTGCCAATGACAAGTAAACTAGCGCTATCGCCGCCGGCCACTTCGAGGTGGTCGACGAAATTCTGTGCCTGCTTTTTTCGCCTTAATTTTGAGAATAAAACACAGAAAATTTTTACTTTACTTTTAGGAATAAAGCGACGGCTAGGACGATCTTTTTCCGGCTGATTTGTCAATAACAAGTAAGCTGGCGCTATCGCCGCCGGCCGTTTCGAGGCGATCGACAAAATCCTGTGACTGCTTTTCTTCCTCAACCTGCTCGGTGATGTACCACTGTAGCAAAATTTGGGCGGCGTAGTCCTGCACTTCGACGGCGACGCGGTACATTTCGTTGATCAGGCTCGTCACGAATTGTTCGTGCGCCAACGTCTCGCGGAAAGCTTCCAGCGGCGAAGCGTATTCCGTTGCCATCGCTTGGATGGCGGGCAATTGGAGATGGTGGCCGCGGTCGTGGACGTAGTCGAAAAACTTCATGGCGTGCTCGGTTTCTTCCTTCGCCTGGAGGCGCATCCAGCCGGCAAAACCTTTGAAGGGCGTCGTTTCGAAGTAGGCGGCCATGCCGAGGTATTTATAAGCGGACTCGAGTTCGTTGCGGATCTGTGCCTGAAAGAGGTCAAATAATTGCTGTTTCATTTGCATACGAAGCGGGAATTTATACCTTTTGCGGGCTGCGGCAAGTTTTATTTTGGCGGCGTAGACTCCGTTATTTGTGTGGTTTGCTTTGGGAGCGGCCAATCGGGACGAAAATTTACATTTAATTTAAATAATTATTTTTGCACACGAAATAAAAATTTACATTTTTTTGCTCGCGTTTTTTTTGAAAAAATTTTTTGCTTTGGGGGCATATTTTGATTGACTTTTCTAAAATATAGTTTTTAGATTTATTCGGAAGTTTTTTGGAAAATATTATGAGCGGAATCGGTGCGAAAAATGATGGGCGTATTGCCGGCGTTGGAGGTTTCTTGCTGCATTTGGAGAGGTGTGTACTCGATGGCAGCGCCCAGAGCCAGCAGTTTTTCTTCGAAATTTTCGTAGCCGCGCTCAACGTATTCCTTCTGAAAAATGGTCGTTTCGCCCCTCGCGATCAGCCCCGCCAGATACATAGCCGCCCCCGCGCGCAGGTCCGTCGCAGCGATTTCAGCGCCGCAAAGAGCCGTTTTGCCCGCCACGGCAATGGTATCGTCGGCCGTCTTTTTGATGTCCATGCCCAGCCTCCGGAAGGCGTCGATGTGCGTAAAACGGTCGGGGAAAATCGTGTCGCGGACGTGGCTCGTGCCCGCGATTTGCGAAGCGAGGACGGTCATTTGCGGCTGCAGATCCGTCGGAAAATGGGGATAAGGTGCGGCGCTGACCTCAATGGGCGGAAATTCCCCGCGCCGGACCACCAAATCCTCGCCCTCCCAGCGGCAGTAATCGGCGATCTGAGGCAAAATTTCCGGAATCCCACAGAGGACCTCCCGCGGCGCATTTATAATCCTCAGCGCGTCGCAGCAAAGCAGCCCGAGGATCAGAAACGTGCCCGCCTCCATGCGGTCGGACGGGATCGTAAAATCAGCGCCCCGCAACGCCGATACACCCTCGATAGCCAACCGATCGGTGCCAGCGCCCTCAATTTTCGCCCCCATTTTTTGGAGAAATGCGCAAAAAGAAACCACCTCCGGCTCCCGCGCCGCCCCGACGAGTACCGACCGCCCCTCCGCTAAAACAGCCGCTAAAATGGCGTTCAACGTGCCTGTGACCGTCGACCCCCGCGGTCCCGCTACGGAAAATGTGGCGCCCGTGAGTCGCTCCGCGTGGAGATCGATGCCGTCGGACGTCTGAGTCGCTTCGGCGCCTAGCGCCCGAAAAGCCCGCAGGTGGATGTCGATGGGCCGGCTCCCTAACTTGCACCCCCCCGGTACCGGCATCGATGCCCGCCGATTGCGCCCCAATAGCGCCCCTAGGAGGCATACCGAGGCCCGGAAACGCTCCACAAACGTCCTGTCCGCATACGCCGCAACCGCCTTCGCTTCGAAAGACCAGGTATGGGCATCCAGCCGTTCGACCGCTACCCCGAGGCGCCGGACCACTTCGATCATACAAAAAATGTCTGTCAATTGGGGGACATTGCGGAGAATACAGGTTTCTTCGGTGAGCAGCGTCGCCGCGATGATGGGGAGACAGGTATTCTTGGAACCGCTGATCGCAACGCTTCCGCCCAACGCCTTCCCGCCCCATACGCGAGCATAATGCACACTCATACACTAATTTTACTGAAATTTTACTGAAATTTTCTGGGCGATGTCCTTTGGTGGCGCGGCCGGCCGTGGCCGTAATTTTTCCTATGGATATTTTGGGATGCGTTCGATGGGGGGCGCTCGTCACCGTCGGTGGGCTGCGTTTTGTTCTTTTGCGAACGAGGTTGGTCAGCCGACTTGAGTCCCAAAGCCTCCATAATTTTACCGAAAAAACCGCCAATTGCGCCTAAGCATGAGCATTTTTTTTCTCCGCTGCGCGGGCGGTTGGAGGGTTCGGTGTCCGATTTCAGGCGGATATTATTGGATTCCTCTCTGGATTCATTCCTTGCCGGATTCCTGTGTTCGCCCCTAGGTTCTTTCCTGGGGTCATTCCTCATCGGCCCCTTGCATTCGCCTCTAGGTTCATCTCTGAACTCGCCCCTGGACTCCTCCCTTGACTCGCCCCGCCTGCCGGAACAGTGGCATTTGGAATCGCCATATCGCGGATCCCGTGGAGCGTGGGAGGGACGGTCGCGGCGGCTATTGAGAGCGCTCTTCGCGATTTCCGGTTCTTCGGAGAGATCCAGCAACGGATCGGGCTCGTCGACGCTCGTCGTTTTGACGCTATTTTTACTTTCCGACGGAATATAATCGCCGCTATCGCACTCCTGGGGGCGATTTTTTACCGAAATGCTGTCGTTGAGCACGATAAACGGATCTGTGATTTCACCGACGGAGGATGATTTTTTTTGTTCACGCGCTGACCTTTGCATGCGGCCACGCTTGAGTTGGTTGACTTCTTTGTCTGACATAATCTACTGTATAATATAATTTTTAAGTGAGCATTTGGAAAATGCAACCCGTATTACCTATTTATTGCGCCTTCCATAGTACAACAATTTGCACGTTTGCAGCCTTATAATAGCGCGACGGGAATTATCGCAATCTATTTACTAAAAAAATTTTTCGAAATGCAAGAAAATTTTATATGGGCGTAAAATAATTAAAATGATTTCGATATTTAC
>JAISBJ010000025.1 GCA_031266235.1 Puniceicoccales bacterium
GCCATTGGAGCTGGGGCAGTCACTGCTACAGCCACTGCTGCGGCCAGCATTTTCTACGGTGGTGCCGCTCTTGCCGGTAAAAACCCTGCGGAAGCCATCGCCTATGCTAAGGAATTAACCGCAGAAACTATAAACAAAGCTAAAACAACGGTTTCAACAACGGTTTCAAACGTTATTGATTCCGGCAAAGCAATGGTTTCAAATGTCGTTGATTCTGGTAAAGCAATGGCCTCAAACACGATACAAACGCTCACTCCCAAGTGGGTGAGTGGGATGGTGCCAGGCTTGAACAATACTCCTTACGCGACATTCCCAAGTATCTCAACTACTAATGCAGCATTCCCAAGGACTGTAACTGGAAGTGATTCCTTGGATTTAAGCGCTGCAGAAACAACTAACCCCGCTGCTCTAAACACAACAACGGAACCCAATAAAACACTTTCAAGCTTTGTCATTGATACTCCGGAAGATCCGTCAGATGGTCGCATGCCTTCGGACTGGTCCTTGGAGGGAGAATCAACAGATTTAGCAGCAGATGACCCTATTTATTTACAACAAACAAATATGTAGAGCTCCTATAACGGATTATGGAGTGAAAAATTGGATGATCTTCGGCACAAACGGACGTTACCTTCCGTTGCAGCTACCGCTTGTAGCAAGAAAATGGAGCAAGGAGGTCATCCTGACGCTGCCGTCGCTGCAAGCTGGCCGCAGAAGTATGTGCCGGAGAGAAGTATTCAGATTTGTTGAATGATCCCGCCCTCGATGAACCAAAACTACTAAATACTGATATCAGGGCTGGGGAAAATCACATAAACTTTATAAAACTGTGGAAATACAAGCCTCTTCGCCATGAACTTCTTCAAAAGTATAAAAAAGAAGCAGCCGAACAATTAGCTCAAATCCTCGATCAGTATAATAAAAATCCCATGAAACAAATGGAGCAGGACCCAATAATCGGCAACGCCCATAAATTAACCATAGCGGCTTATAAAACATTTCTAGAATTTTTACAGAGACGAGCCCTTTGGAAAGATGTCCTTCAGGCCCGAAAGACAGCGTTCCAAACTTTAGTACTCCTTATCTATCATCCGACAGAGGACGATTTAGGTTTTAAAATACTGGCAACTGAGAAGCACTATCCTGAATCGCCGACGGGCGTAGGATTTTTGGAAGCTTGTGTTATTTTTTCTAGATATGTTCCGATAGAAGAAGATTTAGGTTAAAAAGCCGGCAACGAAGAGGTCTCTTGCGAGGGACTTTTTCACGCCGCGTAGTAAAAAATATTGTAAAATATCCGGCTCAATTTCTCCTATCGCCGCCCCGTGAAAACATTCCGCGTCTTTCGAACGGATTTCCATCGCGGGCTCCGTATGAACGCAGGCGCTTTCCGATAGCACTAAATTCGCATTTTTTTGCAAAACTTTTACGCCCGTTGGCGACTCCGGGACTTCAATTTTTCCACAATAATCGACGCGCGAATGATCCGCACACACACATTTTACCTCGACATTCGAGCGGCTGCGATCGCCGCAATGGCGCTGAAGTGTCCGGCAACGAAAGGTAAAATTTTTACGAGCACTGTAAAATATTTTTAAATCTGCTTCCGCCTGTGCTTCGAGCAATAATTCCACGCAAAGCGCACATTTTAACATCCCTTTCGGACGAAATTCCCCAACGAAACGTCCGCTTTCCAACACATGAAACCGAAAAATGATTTCTTCGCCACCACTTTTTTCCTCAATCGTAAAATTTACATTCTCCCGCCGAAAAATACTCATGCCGAAAAATTTTTCCGGGCGATCACGACTCTTCCGACGCATTTTCTCCGACATTCTCCGCTAAAACAGTGCCACCAGAAACATTGACCTTCGCAACAATCGCTCTCTGAATAATACTTGACAGCTCCCCGTCTTTTTGCAGGACCTGTTTTGCACTCTCACGACCCTGCCCCAACAACTTCCCGCCGTAGGAAATCCACGCGCCTTTCTTCTCGAGAATGCTGAATTCCAACCCGTGGTCGATTAGCGAACCGACTCTGGAAATGCCTTCGTTGTTCATAATGTCGAACTCACACTCCGTGAACGGCGGCGCAACTTTATTTTTTACAACTTTTACACGCGTGCGGTTCCCCAAAAACTTCCCCGCATTGTCCTTAATCTGGCCGACGCGGCGAATATCTAAGCGGACTGACGAGAAAAATTTCAGCGCGCGCCCACCCGGCGTCGTCTCCGGACTGCCAAACATCACGCCGATTTTTTCGCGAATTTGATTTGTAAAAATAAAAACACATTGCGTTTTACTCACCGCCGAAGTCAATCGCCGCATCGCCTGACTCATCATGCGCGCCTGCAAACCGATCGTCGCGTCGCCGATCATGCCATCGAGCTCCGCCTTGGTCACTAGCGCCGCCACGGAATCGACGACGACCACGTCGATCGCCCCCGAACGGATCAGCGTTTCGGCTATATTCAGCGCATCTTCGCCATTTTCGGGCTGCGAAACCATCAAATTATCGAGGTCCACGCCGACAATTTTCGCGTATTTTGGATCGAGCGCGTGTTCTACGTCAATAAAAACGGCATTGCCGCCCTGGCGCTGCGCCTCGGCGATGACGGCCAAACAGAGCGTCGTCTTCCCCGAAGATTCCGGGCCAAAAACCTCGCAAATTCTCCCCCGCGGCAATCCCCCTATGCCCAGCGCCAAATCGAGGGACAGCGAGCCCGTCGAAATAGCGGAGACATTCATTTTTTTTGCGTCGCCCATGCGCATCAGAGAACCCTCGCCAAACTGCTTATTTACTGCGGAAATCGTGAAATCGATTGGCTGTTTTTCGGGCGCATTTTTCAAGGTTTCATTGGCCATAACAACACATTTTCTACTCCAAAATTTTTGCAATTCAAGTCTAATCGGAAAATTTTATTTGAGTTTAGAAGGACTGCTGTTTTTTACGATTCTCCGCCCCGTTTTACATTTCGGAGCTGGCAATTTGCGCTATGGCTTAAAGCTAGCATAATCTCCGAATAATTTTTCGCATTAGTAATCCCTAATATAAGTGGATCATATGTATAAACAATCTCTAATATAAATAATTTTTAATATAAGTAATCCTTATATAAGTAATTTTCACACCATAATTTAAAAAACATTTAAAATAATTTCGCTCAACTTATCAACGGCTTAGCGAATCTTGGCCAAGCACTTCATACCCCCCTCTCCCGAGGACCTCCGCACACATCGCCGCATCGTCGACTGCTAGCACAATCCCCGACCGATTTTCCGCATTAATAATTAGTCCGTAAGCATATAAAAGGCCGATTTCGCTTGCTTTGAGGCAACGCAAAATTCCATCTAAATTATCTAGATTTTTAAGGCGAACGGCGACGACTTCGCGCTCGCAAAAGTGAATTTCATGTGCCCGAAACAAATCACGGACTTCGTCTGGGGATTCGGTGATGAAACGGACGCGGCTCATTTCCGCGCCGTGTTCGCCCATGATCCCGAGCACATAATTGCCGTTTGCGGCGATGAGGCCCACGAGATCGCTCATCCAGCCATCTTTTGTCTCGCGACTCACCGTAAATTGTACAATTTTATCCTTCGATTTTACTTCTCCTTTCACCGCCATATATTTTTTCTTCTAATATATTATCACTTTTTGTCCATATTTTCCGCTTTAAAATAAGTTTTTCCTTATATAATTATATGAGCATTTTGTTATATAAGTTTTTTTTATATAAAACCTTCCTTATATAAGCTCTTTTTCGTAAAACGTCCATTAAGGATTGTCTACTGTAATTATAAGTAAAACTTTTTTTAGTAAAATTTATTCCTCCAGCGTCCTGCCAACAACACAATATAAGTTTTTCCTTATTTCATAATATATAAGTTTTTTATTGATTTTCATACAAGCTCTTTCTCTTATAAACCTTTCTTTATATAAGTTTTCCTTTATGCAATGATTGTAAAAAATTATCCGACATGACTACAACTGAAATTATTTTTCAAAAAAATTACTTTTTTTTAAAGCTCTATGGCAATCGGCGCGTGGTCCGAACCCATGATATCGGCGTATATTTTGATGCTTTTTACCTCCGCCGCTACCGCTTGTGATGCTAAAAAATAGTCAATCCTCCAACCTATATTGCGACGGCGTGCTGCCATCCGATAACTCCACCACGTGTAACAATGCGGCTTTTGGGGATAAAACTTCCGGAAAATATCCACAAATCCCCGATCTATATAACGTGAAAATCCTTCCCGCTCTTCATCAGTAAAACCAGCCGCCTGATAATTGTACTCCGGATGAGCAAGATCGATTTCCTGATGCGCAACGTTGAGATCGCCACAAACAATGACCGGCTTTTGCGCCCTAAGCTCTTCCAAAAAATTACAAAATGCAGGATCCCAAACCTCATATCGGAACCGCAAACGCTTCAATTCCGCTCCGCCATTCGCGTTCGGCGCGTAAACATTGACCAGAAAAAATTCACCCGTAACCCCATTTTCACAGTCCAAAACTTGCACGCGCCCCTCCTGCGGATTAATTAAAGCATCTGGCGTTTTCAAAGAAAAAATTTTAGGCCCATCGCCACCCGCAATCGGCGCCGCACAAAAGACTTTCCAAGGGGTTTTCGAAAAAATTGCCGTCCCAGAATAACCTAGCCGCTCCGCAGAATGAAAATATTTAAATGGTAAAAATTGTAAAAAATTGAAACTCGGAAGCTGCGACGGCTCTACCTTAATCTCCTGCAAACATAAAATGTCCGGATCGAGAAATTGTATACTTTTAGCAAAATTTTTAGCGAGAATCGCCCGCAAACCGTTGACGTTCCAAGAAATAATCCTCATGTTCCACGCCCCCCTGTGTTCCACGTGGAACATTCCGCAACCCATAATCGCTCCGCTCCGATTCCTTCTTTCAATGCCCTAATGGCCCAACGCAACTGAAAATGCACCCAAAAATATTTCCCGCTATAAATTATAAAAAACTTATACACGTGCTATTATAAAAATGAAATCTTAAAAAAATAAATACTTATTTCAATCATTACACATATAAGCCAGCATTAATATCAATCCGCACTTATGCCCTGTCGCCGCGCCTTCGGACTCCCAGCCCGTAACCAATAATTTATGAAAAAATCAATCTCGCCATCCATCACCGCCTGTACGTTGCCGCTCTCCGCCCCAGTCCGCAGGTCCTTCACCAGCTGGTACGGCTGAAATATATAACTGCGAATCTGATTGCCCCAGCCAATCTCCCCCTTCTCTCCGTAAAATCGCTCCATCTCACTCCGCTTCTCGTCCTCCATCCGCTCGTACAGGCGCGACCGCAGCATTTTCAGCGCAAAATCCTTGTTCTTGTACTGCGAGCGCGCGTTCTGACACGTCACCACTATGCCCGTCGCTAAATGCGTAATGCGAATCGCCGACTCCGTCTTGTTCACGTGCTGCCCCCCTTTCCCACTCGCCCGATAGGTGTCAATGCGGATTTCATCGTCGCAAATCTCGATCTCGCCGTCGTCATCTTCGAGCTCGGCCACCACATCGACGGAGCAAAAAGACGTGTGGCGGCGCTTATTGGCGTCGAACGGACTGATCCGGACGAGGCGGTGAACCCCGCGTTCCGCTTTGGCGTAGCCGTAGGCGCTGGGCCCGACGATCCGCACCGTGACGCGACTGATCCCCGCACCATCTCCCGCCTGCATGTCCTGAATTTCCGTATCAAAACCGCGGCGCTCCGCCCATCGCAGATACATCCGCAGCAACATATCCGCCCAATCGCAGGACTCCGTACCGCCCACGCCCGCATGAATACTGAGAATGGCGTTGGCGTGGTCGTGTTTTCCGGACAAAAACGAGGCGAGCTCTAGGGCATCTAATTCCTGCGAAAGTCGCTTGACTTCCGCTTCGAAATCCCTGAGCAGCGACTCGTCGTGCTCGTCTTTGAGCAGATCTAAAAATGCGTCGAGGTCGGCGATTTTCGTTTGCAGGGCGAGGACGGGGGCGATTATTTCCTTCAAATGGCTGATGCGCCGCAGGACATTTTTAGCGGACTCGGGGTTATCCCAAAAATTTGCCGCGGACATCTCCCGCTCGAGATCGGCGATTTCCCGATTTTTCTCGTCGACGGCGGTGAAGCGCACGAGGGATGCTACGCGGCGCAGGAGATCGTCGATGGCGGAAGTAATTTCTGGAGGGATGACCACGGCAGCAAGTAAGAGAGAAAAAAGATCCTTCGCAACGAAGAATCTTTCCATTTTGCGCTCTGCGCTTATTATTAAAAACTTATTCGTCGATTTTAGCCTCTTCGTCAGAAGGGGGTCATCGCCTTAAGGCTATTTCTTTCAATTGCTATTCTAATTCTTGCCGTGCTTGCCACCATGCTTGCCATGCTCGCCATGCTTGCCACCATGCTTGCTCTTGCCGTGCTTGCCTTTCTTGCCCTTGCCTTTCTCGCTCTCGCCGTACTTGGTCTAGCCATTCTTGCTGTTGCTCTTGCAATTCTTGCTCTTGCCTTTGCCTGTCTAGCCATGCTCGCTCTCGCCGTGCTTGCTCTCGCCGTGCTTGGTTATCGTCCGACTGACCGCTTGAACCGTAAACACTATTACTTAAAAACCCGAGCGCCAATAAAGCACTCCCAATAATTATGTTTTTATTTTTAACCATGTTTTATATGAGATCGGAGAAAATTTTCTTTGTCAAGTATTTTTTATACATTTTTTTAATTCA
>JAISBJ010000007.1 GCA_031266235.1 Puniceicoccales bacterium
CTTTACTAAAGCCACCGATTTCCCAAAGCTCTAAATGATGAGTAGCGATCCCGATTTCCATAGCAGCGATGTCTTCGCCGTCAGAAAAATGAAGCTCGCCCAAATGCGTGCCGGCGGCTTTGACCCCTTTCGCCAAAATTGCCAACAAACCCATACGAGCGCCCAGGCTGTCGCCGCTTATGCCGACGATTCCGATCAAACGTTTTCCGTGGCCGGCCGCATCGTCATTTTCCGCGACATGGGTAAGGCGGCGTTCATCAAACTCCTCGACCGCGACGGTAAAATCCAAGTCTACGTCTCCCAAAATGATGTCGGCGAAGCGGTTTACGCGGCGTTTAAAAAATTTGACATCGGCGATATCGTCGGCGTCACCGGGCCCCTTTTCAAGACCAAAACTCAGGAAATTACGGTCCGGGCAAAGGCGATCACGCTGGTTTCAAAATCCCTGCGGCCGCTCCCGGAAAAATGGCACGGACTCACCAACGACGACCAAATTTATCGCCAGCGCTACCTCGACCTCATCGTCAACCCAACGTCCCGCGACCGCGCCATCAAACGGACCCAAATGATCCGGGAAATCCGGAAATTCCTTTGGGCGCGCGAGTACACCGAGGTGGAAACCCCCATGCTGCACCCCATCGCCGGCGGCGCCGCCGCAAAACCGTTCGTGACCCACATGAATGCCCTCGACCATGACTTTTACCTGCGCATCGCCCTCGAACTTTACCTCAAACGCATGCTCGTCGCCGGCTTCGACCGCGTCTTCGAAATCGGCCGCGTCTTCCGCAACGAAGGCCTCTCCCGGAAACATAACCCGGAATTCACGATGATCGAGCTTTACCAGGCTTATGCCGACCATTTTACCATGATGGAGCTCGTCCAGAGCCTAATTTTACACCTCGCCACAACTGTCCTCGGCTCCACCACCATCACCCGCTACGACGGCGTCACCATCGAACTCGGCGGAGAATGGCGGCGGGCAAATTACTCCGACCTCGTCACCGAAGCGCTCCACGACCCCTCCTGGTTCTCCAGGTCGCGGGAAGAAAAACTACAAATCTGTCAACAATACGCCATCGAAGTCGACCCCAATGCCGAAGATTTCGAAATCACCAACGCCGTGTATAGCAAACTCGTCGAACCTAGCCTCCTTAGCCCGACCTTCGTCCTGCAGCTGCCTAGAGAACTGTGCCCACTCGCCAAATTAAACCAAAATAATTCCCAATACCTCGACGTCTTCGAACTTTGCATCAATGGCCAGGAGATCGCCCCCGCCTACTCCGAACAAAATGACCCAATCGTCCAAAGGCAAATGTTTGAGTCCCAAATCGGCGAAGATACCCAAAATCTCGATGGCGATTTCCTCCTCGCCCTCGAATACGCTATGCCGCCCGCAGGCGGTATGGGCATCGGTATCGATCGCCTCGCCGTCCTCCTCACCGGCGCAGAAAGTATCCGCGATGTCATCCTCTTCCCCTCCCTAAAACCCGAACAAACGTAGTTTAGCGCCGTTTAGCGTAAATTTAGCATTGACTTCGACGGAAATCGGAGATAGCGTGACTTCGATTTCTTATGTGCACCCGTAAGAGGCGAAGCCTCTTGAACTTTCTCCGAAAGTTCTTGCGGTGAACCGCAAACGGGTGCACATCGTCCGGCCTTTGGCCCGCTAATTTTTTAAATTTACTTTTCGCATCGATTTTAATTTACGCGGCGGATATTTTCCCAATGGTGCCGGGCAATGGAAAAGCGGGTATACATCAGGACCTACGGATGTCAGATGAACGAGCGCGAATCGGAAAGTTTAGCGGCTATGCTGGGGGACAGCGGCTATGAAATGGTCGGAGAGGAGGAGTCGGCGGACATTATTTTACTGAATACCTGCAGCGTGCGGGAACAAGCGGAGGCCAAAGCGATCGGGAAATCGAATCTAATTTCTCGGGGAAAGAATCGGGAAAAACTCGTTGGAATTATCGGGTGTATGGCGCAGAATCTCGCCGATATTTTACCAAAAAAGTCGCCGAACACGCGCCTCATCGTCGGTCCCGACCGCATCGAAAAAGTCCCGGAGTACCTGGACCAACTCCTGCGCGACAGCAATCGCCGCATCATTGACACGGAGATGGGCGCGATCGACCCGCACTTTGCCGCGGCACGCGATGAAAAAAAAGTAAAAACATCGATGTTCGTGTCCATTATGCGGGGGTGTAACATGGGCTGCGCCTACTGCATCGTCCCGAAAACGCGTGGTCCGGAGCGCTACCGACCCATGGAAGAGATCGTCGATGAAATCCGGTGGCTCGCCGAACGCGGCACGAAGGAAGTCACGCTTTTGGGACAAATCGTCAATAATTACGGCACCCACCGCCTGCCATATGTAAACGGAAAAAGCCCTTTCGTACAACTTTTAGAAAAAATTCAACAAATTGGCGGTATCCGCCGCATACGCTTCCTGTCGCCGCACCCCAAGGGCTTCCGATCCGATCTCATCGACGCCTATCAAAATTTACCAAAACTTTGTCCGCAGGTCCATCTTCCTTTGCAGAGCGGTTCCGACGCCGTACTCCGGACCATGAAGCGCCCCTACGGAGGGGAGCAATTTTTGGCGATTGTTGCTGCATTGCGGGAAAAAATCCCGACGATTGGGCTTTCGACGGACATCATTGTCGGTTTTCCCGGCGAGATGGAAACTGATTTTGAAAAAACTTGTGATTTTTTTGACAAAGTAAAATTTGACATGGCTTTCATTTTCAAGTACAGCGCGCGTCCCGGGACGGCGGCGGAGCGATTGGGCGACCCGATTCCGCGGGAGGTCAAGGAGGTGCGGAACCAAATTTTACTGGAGAAGGTGGAGCGATATTCTCGGCGGTACAACGAATTGGCGGTCGGAAAAGTGAAGAAAGTGCTTGTCGAATCATGGGCGAAGCGCGGCCAACGGCGGCTCGAGGGGTTCTCACCGGAGCGCAAAAAAGTAATTTTCGCGGGCACGGAGGACCTCATTGGGCGGACCGTCGATGTTTTGATTGAGAGCTGCACGACTGCGACGCTTTTCGGGAAAATGATATAAAAAAATTGTTTTTTTACGGATAAATTGCGAATTATTGGCAACGAACCATCGAAGTTTCCGAATATACTTCGAAATATTTCCGAAAATACTAAAGCCCCAGATTTTTATATAAAATATTTCCGAAAAATAAAAAAATTCTTACTTTTTTTATTGCAAAAACGCCTTGACAATTAAAATTCTTCCCCTCAAGCTAGAGGCATGGGGTGGGGAGAACGCCACGCCTAGAATTTAGTTCCATTTGGGGTCTTCCGGGAAGTCGTTGAGCAGCATAATACCGGGGTTCGTCTTCTCGATAATGGCGTGCCAGAGGGCATCTCCGCGCTCTTTTATGCCAAAAATACTGCCCACTTTCACCGGATACCACCAGCCATTTAAAATTTCCGCGATGAGTTGGAACGGCCCCCAGCTCGCATGCCCCAAAAACGCACGCACCTGGATATTATTATCGATGTAATCCAGACCGGCGACGTCGCTTTCCTGCAAACTATAGCGCAACTCGAAGTAGCGGTCATTGCGGTGCCACATCCACGCCGAAATGGTCAATTCCTCTCCATTAATCGGCCCGCCGTAGTAAATGGGCGCGTTCAAGATCCCCGGATCCGTATATTCGGTCCCGTAGCTATCTACCCATCGATTGGCTGGACGATTGAGGATAATGCCTTTTGCGCCGAGATTATTGCAAGAGGTCAAGAATATGACCGTACGCGCAAACGTTTTATCACGCAATTTGGGCGTTGCAATTAATAACTTTCCCATCAAATTTATTGGACTTTCCATACTTACTCCTTTTTTCGCTTAAATTTTTCCCAATAAGCGATTCCCTCATCCAATCGAGAAGTATCATTTCCACAGCTGCGCCCACAAAATACCGCTCCGAAGACCGTCTCTCCGCTTACCCGCGAAGGAAGCCCCTCAGAACGAACTGAATTTTCTGTACGCATCGTGAATTTTAACCATATTTTCACGGCTGCGCCCATAAAATACCGCTCCGAAGATCGCCTCTCCGCTTACCCGCGGGAGCCCCTCAGAACGAACTGAATTTTCTGTACGCATCGTGCAATCGTAACAATCCGACGACTTGACGCGCTCCATCGACCACCGGTAAAACGTAGACGGGCGAACCTTGCGATTCCATGACCTCCAACGCCTCTCCAAGTAGCACAGTTGAAACGACAATCCGCGGATCTACAGTCATTATATCTTTTGCAAAAATTTTATCAATAGATTTGTCGATTTTTAATGCGCGGCGGACGTCTCCATCAGTAATTAAGCCGGTTAGCGCCCGATTTTTATTCAAAATTAATGCTCCACCCAGCGGTTTTTCCGTCATCACAATCACCACCTCCCGCAACGTCTCGCCACCACTGAGACACGCAACCCCCTCCAAAGGCGTCATAATGTCCTGCACCGACAGCAGTAAATTGCGGCCGATCTGGCCCGCCGGATGAATCGCCGCGAAATCCTTCCTCGTAAATCCCTTGGCCCGCATCAGCGCACAGGCAATCGCGTCCCCCACCGCCAGCGACGCAACGGCACTCGTCGTCGGAACCATCCCGATGGGATCGCTTTCTCCCTGCAAACCGATGTCGATGGTGACGTCCGCGTGCCGCGCCAACTCGGAATGTCCATTGGCCGTGACGGCTATAATTTTCGAGCGAAATCGCTTCAAAAGCGGGATCAACCGGAGGACCTCCTCACTGGCACCGCTCTTGGAAAGAATAATAGTCGGGTCGCCCTCGCCGTAGATCCCGAGGTCGCCGTGGACCGCCTCCGCAGGGTGTAAATAGGCGGCGCGCGTCCCCGTACTGGTCAGAGTCGCCGCGATTTTTTGTGCGATATAGCCGGACTTCCCCATTCCCGAGACGACGACTTGGCCGCTATGGGGAAGTAAAATATGTAAAACGGTTGCTAAAGATTGTCCGATAGTTTGGCGCAGGTGGTGGATGACGGCTTCCTCTCCGCGCAGCACGATTTCCGCGGCAGCGATGGCGTCTTCGAAGGAAAGATTCATGGGCCGCTTCTATAATTTATCGACGCAAAAGCAAATTTTTTCCACCCACAGCTAGCTTAAGAGAAACTTAAGAGAAACCTGTCAAGTTCTTCGCGTTGCCGTCGAAGTGCGTCCACATTTCTAGATATAATACCCCCCCATTCCGGTCCTTTCTTCACTCTGCTTGGCTCGAACTTCGCTTATAAGACTGAGCAAATCTGTTGACTCTGGCACACGACCCAAAAACTCTTCCGCATCAGTAAAACATTTTTACATAGCTTCGGCTATGGGGTTAAGTTTGCTAGATATGGATTGTAAATCATCGGCTAATTTTTAAATTATATTTTACAAAATCTCCGCTGCTAAAACTTCGCTGCGGCCCGGCTCAAGCGATCGTTAATCGCCGCTCCAACACCTATTTTTTCCGGGACTTGGCAGCAAATTAGATCAAATTCCATGCCATCTAACCGCCGCAACAGCGCAAATATATTCCGCGCCACTTCGTTCCAATCGCCCGCTTCACTGAGCCAAAAAATATTTTCCGCCCATTTTTTTTCTCCAAACGGCGGTCCATGGTTCTGCGATAAGTAAATAATTGCCACATTTTTTTCAGAGTTTTCGCCAAAATTTAACAAAATTTCTGCCGCCGACTCCCGGAATAGGCGCAATTTCGTACGCGGGCTATAGTGCTGCCGCAGCATCCCCGGCGCCGCGGGATCGGTGCTGACCATCGGCCGCAACGGCTTGGCGCGCTCCCCTAAAACCTCGCCAATCATCTCCGCCGTGATCGCCCCGGGACGTAAAATTGTAAAACGCTTGCCGCTCAGATCCAAAATCGTCGACTCCACGCCAATCTCGCACGGCCCACCGTCCAAAATGTGGGAAATTTCCTCGCCCATGGAAGCGCGCACATGCTCCGCGTACGTCGGGCTCACGTAGCCAAACGGATTGGCGCTGGGAGCCGCCAGAGGGCCCGTCCGCCGCAAAATTTCTCGAAAAATGGGATGGGACGGCATGCGAATGGCCACCGTCTTTTTCCCGGCGGTGATAATGTCGGAAACCGCCTTTTTTTTCCTGAGAACAAAAGTCAGCGGGCCCGGACAAAACGCATCGCACAAACGCCGCACCCTGTCCAGTAAAGCGCCGCCAACCTCGGCCAACCCCAACAATCCCGACAGATCCAAAACATGGACAATCAGCGGATCGCAGGAAGGCCGCCCTTTTACTCGAAAAATTTTCCGCAGCGCACCGTCATCCCCAATAACAGCCGCTAGCCCATAAACTGTCTCCGTCGGCAAAGCGACCACCTCGCCCGCCAACAAAATATCCGCCGCCTCACGAATCGATTCCGGAGTCGCCTCTAAAATCCTCGCGCCGCCGCCCACTACTTCATCAGCAGCATATTGCGAGCCCGCTTAATCATGCGCATAATATGGCGCTGTTGGCGCGCGCTCAGGCCCGTATATTTTTTTGGCAATATCCGCCCCGTCCCCGTCACATAGGGGTATAGCATGTCGACGTCGGTCCAGTCGATCTGCAGCGGCGACGGCGTCGAAACCTTTTTTTCCTCTGGAATGCTCATAATTTAACTCAATGCAGCCATACAACGAACTTTTTTCCAAAAAGCAAGCAAAATTTTGCACCAAACACCATTTTTTTCAAAAAAAAATTTCCGAGGCCGTAGAATTTCAAATAAATTTTAAGAAAAACGTAAAAATTTTACGGCGATTAAAATTTCGGCGACCGCCGGGCCACCCGAGAACTCTCGTGGCGGTTCAAAATAAAGAAAAATGAGCCCATCAGCGCACAAATCTCAAAAAAAAGAAATACCGCATTCCATCCCCAACAATCCGCTATTTTCCCCACTCCAAAACCGGCAACCGCACCGCCTAAATAGCCAAAAGTCCCCGTCAATCCATTCGCCGCCGCCGCCGCTCGCTTCCCTCCAAGCTCCGCCCCAGACATCCCCAACAACGTCTGCGGCCCGTAGAGAAAAAATCCAATCAAAAAAAGCAGCGCCGTGTTGACCGCTTGGGATGCCGTCTGCAGCCACCAAAATAAAAATAAAAGGACGATCAGCGCCCCCATGAAATAGCATCCCGCATGGCTCCGCCGCCCTTTGAAAATCCGGTCCGACGCCCAGCCCGCAAATAATCCTCCTAGCACGCCCATTAGCTCGAAAATCGAAGACTGCGCCCCCGATCCCAACGGCGAGGCCCCCCGCGCTTCTTGTAAAAATGTCGGCGCCCAATTGAAAAATCCCATGCGAATAATGTAAACAAAAAAATTCGCCATGCACACATACCACAGCGCCCGATTCGGCAAAAGATGCTCCATGAAAATTTCCCGAAAAGTCACCGCCGCTTCTTCCCTCGGCGCTACCTGGCGTACCACATCGTCCTTCTCCTCTATGGGCGGTAAACCCAACGATTCCGGCGTATCCCGCAGACGCTCAAATAAAATCCCAGCCAATAATAGCGCAAGTATCGCCGGTACAATGAATACCGCGCGCCAACCAAAATAACCTAACAACAGCGATCCGCCCAGGAGAAGAATGACGCTCCCGAATTGGTGCGAACCGTTGATCAATCCCCAGCGCGTCCCCAGTTCCTCGGGCGCATACCAGTGGGTCATCAGCCGCGAAACCGGTGGCCATCCCATCGATTGAAACGCTCCATTCAGTGAGTAAAGTAGCGCAAATACCCAAATGGACTGGGAAAATCCAGCGCAAAGTGTGCAAACCGCCGACCCTACGAGCCCAATGGACATAAAATAGCGCGCGTCCGTGCGATCGCACATCGCCCCACTAATGAATTTCCCCACGCCGTAAATAATCGAAAATAGGGCGAAAATCCAGCCAATCTGCGACTTCGTGTAGCCAAACTCCTTGAGCATCTCCGGCGCCGCAACGGTCAAATTCTGCCGCACCAAATAAAACGTCGCGTAGCCCAAAAAGAGGGAGTAAAAAATGCGACTCCGCCAATAGCGGTACTGGCGATTGATGTACACCCGGCGCATGGCCGAACGTACCCCCGTTTTGAGTAATTTTTCCTCCCGCTGTTTGTTGTCCTGGCCCCTTCGAGTCGCGACGTAGGTCATGATTCCATCCTGATACTATTCCCGCACTTCGCAAATCGTTTGCCCATAATAATTTTTTTTTAACGAAATTTCTCCGATTTCCGGAAAAATTTTCCTCAAATGGCGGATGATAGTGAATTTGTGCTTGACTTTTGCAGGGAAATGTACTCACGGGGTAGCAACCCCTTTGGCCCCGCGGCGTAGCCGCGGGGCGGACCGTTAGGTCCAGAGGAGCTTCGCTCCTCCAAAGGGGTTGCGAGGGGAACGCCGTTCCCCTCGTTGGCCTCCGCAGCCACAAT
>JAISBJ010000011.1 GCA_031266235.1 Puniceicoccales bacterium
TAAACTCGCCTTTTGTACTCCTCGCCATCGCACTTTTCACCGCCCTAATTCACCAATATTTTTCTCCAAAAAATCGTAAATATTAGCCAAAAATTCTCAAATTTATATCATTTTTTTAGCGAAAATATTAGCTAAACTCGCCCTTTGTGCTCCTCGCCACCGCATTTTTTACCGCCATAATTCACAAATATTTTTCTCCAAAAATCGGAAATTTAAACCATAAATTTTAATAAAAAATTACCCAAATCTTCGTCATTTTTTTAGCGAAAATATTAGCTAAACGTAATCGTAACGCCAACGACGATGAGGGATACGATGGACATCAATTTTATCAAAATATTCAAACTGGGGCCAGCCGTGTCCTTAAAAGGATCGCCAACCGTGTCGCCAATCACCGCCGCCTTGTGCGACTCCGAGCCCTTGCCGCCCATCGCCCCTTCCTCAATGTACTTCTTCGCATTGTCCCAGGCTCCACCAGAATTCGCCATGAATATCGCCAACACAAACCCGGACGATAGCGCGCCCCCCAGGAGCCCGACGACGCCCGCTACGCCCAGTAATATGCCAATAATAACGGGGAAAATCACCGCAATCACCGACGGCATCAGCATCTCCCGCTGCGCCGCCCGCGTCGAAATTTTTACACACCTGGCATAGTCGGGCACCGCTTTGTTCTCCATTATGCCCGCAATCTCCCGAAATTGCCGCCGCACTTCATTAATCATACTCGCCGCCGCTCGCCCAACGGCATTGATCGATAGCCCGCAAAATAAAAAGGATAGCATCGCCCCAATGAAAAGTCCCATCAAAACTTTCGGATTGAGCAGGTGAATTTGGTAGTAATTGATGATGTCGCCCAACGTAAGTGCCCCAACTGAAATACTGGTGCCGTTCAAAATGATAAATTCTTTCCCCATATTCAATAGGCTCCCCTTGATCGCACCCATGTACGAAGCCAGTAGAGCTAAGGCCGTCAACGCCGCCGAACCAATGGCAAGCCCCTTCCCCGTCGCCGCCGTCGTGTTACCCAACGCGTCCAACGCATCCGTCCGCTTCCGCACCGCCTCTCCCAATCCACTCATCTCCGCATTGCCACCGGCATTGTCCGCAATCGGCCCATAGGCATCCGTCGCCATCGTAATCCCCAGCGTCGATAACATCCCGACCGCCGCTATCGATACGCCGTAAAGCCCCATGATAATGTCCCGCTCGCCGCCTAATCCCTGTACGCAGGAAAAAGCTAAAAGCGTAGCCAATACAACCACGATAACCGGCGCCGCCGTCGATAGCATTCCCAGTCCAATGCCGCCAATAATCACCGTGGCCGGCCCCGTCTGCGCTTGCTTAGCTACGTGGCGCGTCGGGAAATAAGCCTGGGACGTGTAGTACTCCGACACCTTGCCGATGACCTCGCCCGCCAGTAATCCAATGGCCAATGCCCCCCAAATCCCCCAAAAATTGGGGATGTTGAGGAGATAGAGTAGGGCCAGCGAAGCCAGTAAAATGCAGACCCCGCTCAACTTAACGCCGTTGCCCAATGACCGCAGCAACGCCCGCGTCGACGCCCCTTCTTCCGTCCGCACCACAAAAATCCCTACGATCGATAATATCGCACCGACCGCACCGATCAGTACCGGCAGGAGAATGGCCTTCATCTGCAATTCGCTGGTCCCGCGTACAAACGCCGTCGCCCCTAGCGCAGCAGCCGCTAAAATGGCTCCGGAATAGGACTCGTAGAGATCCGCGCCCATGCCCGCTACGTCGCCCACGTTATCGCCCACATTGTCGGCAATCGTCGCCGGATTTCTGGGGTCGTCCTCGGGAATGCCCCGCTCCACCTTGCCCACCAAATCCGCTCCAACATCCGCCGCCTTCGTGAATATGCCGCCGCCAACCCGCGCAAACAACGCTTGCAACGAAGCTCCGATGGCAAACGTCAGCATCGTTCCCGTAATCACAACCATCCGATCGTTCGGCAACAAAACCGTGCGATCAAACAAATTCAACACCAAAAACCAAAAGGAATAGTCCAATAGTGCCAACCCAACCACCGATAAACCCATGACCGCTCCACTGCGAAACGCTACGCGCAAACCGTGATTGAGGGATTTCGACGCCGCAAATGCCGCCCGCGAAGAAGCTTCCGTCGCCGTTTTCATGCCGATAAAGCCCGCTAACCCCGATCCAAAACCGGCGGTCCAAAAGGCAAAGGGTACCCACTCACTCTGCAAATGAAATCTATAGGCCAGCAGCGCTAAAAAAATAGCCATCACCATGAAAACAAGCGCCACAATCTTATACTGCTGCTTGAGGTAAGCCATCGCGCCATTGCGCACATAGGTGGCGATCTCGATCATCCGATCCGTGCCAGCCGGCTCCCCCTTCATCATTCGAAAAAAATGCGCCGCCACCCATAACACACTCACGCCAGACAGCGGCACTAACCAAAAATATGCTGGTATCATAAAATTAAAAATCTAATTAAAAACAGGTTTTTCAAGTGTAAATATAAGTTTTGCTATAATTTTCCCAGACGGCACCGCCGCCGCCACATTTCATATTAAATGATGCTCCATTCTCCATTTTTTTGTTGACTTTCTTCAAAATATCTTTTTGGAAACGAATTTTACTCACTTTCAATTTTTTTCATCATCTCATCGGAAATTTCGTAATTCGCAAAAACATTTTTTACATCTTCTAAATCCTCCAGGCGCTCCACCATGCGCAAAATTTTCCGCGCCGTGTCCTCGTCGCCGATGGTCACCGTGTTATTGGGAATGTACGCCAGCTCCGACGAATCCGCTTCCACGCCAGCCCTCTCCAGTGCCTGCGCAATGGCATCGTAGTCCGCTATGGCGCATAAAACCTCAAAATATTCCTCCTCCGTCCTAATGTCTTCGGCGCCATTTTCCAGGACCACTTCCATCAGCTTGTCCTCCGAAATTTTGTTGCGATCGATGATAAATTGCCCCTTGCGCTGGAAACTGAAGGCCAAAGCGCCGGCCCCAGCTAAATTCCCGCCGCATTTCCCAAAGGTACTGCGCACTTCCGAAACGGTGCGATTTTTGTTGTCCGTCGTCACCTCGACGATCATCCCAACGCCAGCCGGCCCATAGCCCTCGTAAATGAGCTCCTCGATCACGACGCCGGGGATCTCGCCCGTCCCCTTCTGAATCGCCTTTTTGACGTTATCCGCCGGCATATTCGCCGCCTTAGCCTTCTGAATTACCGTGCGCAAACGCGGATTAAACTCCGGATCCTTCCCCCCATCGCGGACGGCAATCGTAATCTCTTTGCTCAAAAGACTAAACATTTTCCCACGCTTCGCATCGACCGCCGCCTTGCGCCGCTTCGTCGTCGCCCATTTACTATGCCCTGACATCTGTTCCTCCTATTTTTTCTTCTTTTTTACAATTTTTTCCGAATCGTCGATTAAGAGTGCTTCGTCGTCCTTCCTATTAAGAATAATTTGCTGGGCAATCGTCAACAAATTTTGTATCGTCCAGTACAAAACGAGCGCCGAAGGGAAGTTGTAACAGAAAACAAGGCACAAAAGCGGCATCAATTTGAAGACCCATTTTTGCGCACCGTCGGCGGAAGGCATGGGCATCACCCGCATCTGCCATAGCATCGACGCGCTCATCAGCAGCGGCAGCAGGTTGACGGGGAACGAACCGAGCCGAAAAATCGTGTCCGGGAGCGATAAAACTCCGATCCACAGAAAGGGCGCAAAACGCATATCGGCCGTTGTCTTCAGCATGAAATATAGCCCCAAAAAAATGGGCAGCTGAATAAATATTGGTAAACAACCCGCCGCTGGATTGACACGATTTTCACGAAATAATTTCAGCGTCTCCGCCTGCAATTTCTGCGGATTCTCCCGATATTTTTCCTTGATTTTTTTCAGCGGCTCCTGCAACCGCGCCATTTTACGCGAAGAACGGACCTGCGCCGTCGTCAGCGGCCAAAGTAAAAATTTTACAATAATAGTCAAAATAATGATCGTCAGCCCCCAATTTCCCACCAGAGCGTAAATGCCTTTCATGAGGAGGAAAAGGAGTTTGCTGATGAAGCCGAAAAAGCCGAATTGCATGACGAGATCCTGATCTTGGCCCAGGCGGTCGAGCAGGACGTAATCCTTCGGGCCCACGTAGAAATCGCCCTCCAAAACCTTCGTTTCCCCAGGATTGATGCGCCCTAGCGGGAATCGGATACTCCCGACGACGCTGTCATTCATCCGCTCGGAAGAGGCATCGAAGACCTCGTTGGGCAGCGCCACGAAGCCATTGCCGGGGACTTTCGGTGTAAAAACTCCCGTAAAAAATTGGTTCTTTACCGCCCCCCAAACAACTTTATCATCGCCCATAATCCGATTTTTCGCGGGCGCCTTCCCCATCCCGAGAAAACCGCTTTTGGCTCGGAAATCGTTCACAGCAATGAAATGCGCCTTTTTGCCGTCGTAGTACCCGAAATTGAGGTAGTCGCCCAAAACATCGCTCGCCGTAGGCGGAAAACTGCCCAACCCAACGAAAATATCGCCCAAATCATAGGCCTTTTCCGTCCCATTTACGCAGCGCAATTGCGTAGCCAAAATATAGGGCATATCCCCCTCAGCCAACCGATATTCGCGCTCCACGACGATGCCGCTCTGCATCTCCTTGCGAAAGATCACACGCTGCGCCGTTTGGCTAGAAATTTCGTAATTGGCCAGTAATAATTTTTCGGCGGATCCGAAGGCCAAAACGAGGGACGGCAAAGGCATATTTTCATTGAAAATAAAGCGTTTTTCCTGGCCTCGAACCGCGGGATATTTTTTCAGCGCAATGTCCTGAATCCCCGCTCCTATCGTACTCAAACGGACACTCATCGCCTCATTTTCGAGGGTCACGAAACGCTGTCCGTCGAAGGTGTAATCGGCGGGTTTTTCCGCTGAAGTTTCCCGAATTTCGGCGCCAATATCGCCAATGGAATGCGGTAAAATATCGCCCAGAGGATGGGCTTTGGTGCCTTCCGGAATGCTCTCCGTTTGGGTTGCGGCGGTCCCTTTAGGCGATAGCGCGCTCTGTTTAATCATGAGCCCAAAGGCCACGCAAAGGCAAATGACTCCGATAAAAAGGCTCTTTTTGTCCATAGGCGATGCCGCTACCACTGCAGATCGCTAAAATATTGCAAGCTATTTGTCTCGCCCAGCTACGAGAACTGCTCCGGAATTATTCCGCAAAAAATTTCAGTTTTTTTAAAAAAATTTGAATAATTCATTGACAAATTAATCATAATCATTAAACATATTGGCGTACTTATGGTGAGTACATTTTAACAATTGAAATTAACAATTAAAAAAGAAAAATATATGAATCAGTTAAATGTAAAAAATATTATTAAATGTGCTGCGATCAGCGGCTGTTTACTCAATTCCGGTCAGCTTTGGGGAGCACTGCGACCCATCGATCGGAAATTATTCGATGCCGTAAGGCAAGGACTAGCCGTGCAACCCTTGATTGACCAAGGCGCCAATGTAAATGCTCAAGATAATTATCATAACACCCCTTTACATCTCGCCGCAGAAAAAGACAATGCGATCATCGCCTCAGCATTGATCAAAGCCGACGCTAATGTGAATGCTCAAGCTAATTTTCAGCGTACCCCGCTTCATTTGGCTGGAGAAGCAGGCCATGTGAACGTCGTCCAAATATTGATCGAGGCAGGTGCTGATGTAAATGCTCTCGATAAAAACGGGTACACTCCCCTGCATCTTTTACTGCATTCAAGAGAAAAAGAGAACTATAAGCTCATCACTCAAATGTTGTTGGATCAGCCCAATATTGATGTAAATATTCAGGACAGAAATGGTAAATCTCTTTTACATTTTGCCGCACAAAACGGCTATGCAGACGCCGTCCCGGCATTGATCAATGCAAATGCCACTATAGATGCTCGGGATAAATACGGAGACACTCCCTTACATTTAGCCGCAGAAAAAGGTCATTGTGAGTGTGTTGAACTCTTACTTAACCATGACGCCGATATAAATGCACGAAATCGTAAAGGAACTACGCCTCTATTTCTCGCTACGCTTCTCGCTACGCTTCATGGTAAGGATGACGCGGCTAAAATGCTAACCCGAAGAGGCGCT
>JAISBJ010000052.1 GCA_031266235.1 Puniceicoccales bacterium
TAAAACGGCGGTAGCAATCGTAGGCGAAACGTGGATTATTAGTTTTCCGAGCGAATCCCTGGACACTCCGGTCGTTGAGCCCGAGGTTTAGGATCGTATCCATCATGCCCGGCATCGATTCCCGCGCACCGGAACGGATCGAAAATAAAAGCGGATTCTCCAAGTCGCCAAATATTTTCCCCTGCTGCGCCTCCACATTTTTAATGGCCGTTTTTACCTGCTCCAAAACGTAGGCGGGCAATTTTTCGCCATTCGCCTTAAATTCGGCGCAAACTTCCGTCGTGATCGTGAATCCCGGCGGGACGGGCAAACCGATGCGCGCCATCTCCGCCAAATTGGCGCCCTTTCCGCCCAGGAGGGCTTTCATCGTCGCGTCGCCGTCTATTTTTTTACCAAATTCGTATATTCTGCTCTGCTCAGGCATGGCGCCAGTAAACGATTTAAGTGGCTCTCCGTCAACTTTTTTCGGAAAAATCTTTCGCCCCAAACCCCTTTCAATTGCACCGCTTCACAGGACGATCCGGCGGGTGCGTCGAGCCTGGAAATTTTTATGTGTTTCGTAAATTTTTAGTGAAATCGCGGCGCAAATCATAAAAAAAATAATCCCAACGCCTCCGGGTTTGGTCAAAAATATATCGCATCATAATAAAAAATATATCACCTCACAGGACGATCCGGCGGGTGCGTCGGGCCTGGGAATTTCTGTGTGTTTCATAAATTTTTAGCGAAACCGCAGCGCAAATGATAAAAAAAATAATCCCAACGCCTCCGGGCTTGGTCAAAAATATATCGCACCATAATAAAAAATATATCATCTCACAGGACGATTCGGCGGTTGCGTCGGGCCTGGGAATTTCTGTGTGTTTCATAAATTTTTAGCGGAACCGCGACGCAAATGATAAAAAAAATAATCCCAACGCTACCGGGTTTGGTCAAAAATATATTGCATTATAATAGAAAAATATCATCTCATAATAAAAATATATCGCATCACAGGACGATCCGGCGGGTACGTCGGGCCTGGAAATTTCTGTGCATCTCGTAAATTTTTAGCGAAACCGCAACGCAAATTATAAAAAAAATAATTGTATTATAATAAAAATATATCGCATCATAATAAAAAATATATCATCTCACAGGACGATCCGGCGGGTGCGTCGGGCCTGGGAATTTCTGTGTATTTCATAAATTTTTAGCGAAATCGCAGCGCAAACGATAAAAAAAATAATCCCAACGCCTCCGGGCTTGGTCAAAAATTCCACGTGCCAAGGCATGTACCGCTCCGCCGCCGATAGTAGCCAGTCGATCCACGTCGCCCAACGGCGCGCCCATAAAAATAATAGGTCACCTAGCCATAATCCCTCACGCAACAAACCCAGCAATAGAAATAAAAAGCCGCACGCCACAACCGGTAAAGCCATCTGGATGACGATCGGATTTAGTAAAATTCCCGCTAAACTAAACATGTTGAAATACTCAAAAGTCAGCGGTGCACTCGCCAGCGTCGCCGCCACCGATACGGATAGCAACTCCGCCACTTTCCATTGCAACTTGTCCCGCCAACTAAACTTAGCTCTCCGTCGCCCTCGACCATAAAATCCTGCCCGCCGAAATACCCATAGCAGCCCATCGCGCAGCGGCGCCGCCAGTAAAAGCAGCAGCGTGACAACGCCGTAGGACAGCTGAAAGCCGATGTCAAAAAGTAAAATAGGATTGTAAAGAAGTGTCAAAATCGCAGCCAGTAGCAGGGAAGATAGCCCGGACGCCCGCCGAGAAAAAAATCCCGCACACCAGTAGCAACTCACCATCACCCAGGCGCGTACCGCCGACGGCGGAAATCCGATCGCCCCGACGTAAAAAAATAAAACGCCTATGATCGGACAGCGGCGCCAAAATTTTTTCAAAAAAAAACAACGCAACAATAAATCCAATGTCAGCCCAATCATCGCGATGTGCAGCCCGCTCACCGCCAGCAAATGGGCCGCACTGGTGTGGTGGAATTTCGCTTTCTGCTCCTTGGAAAGCTCCTTTTTCTCACTCAATAAAATGCCGTATAAAATGCCGTCCGACGGTTCACTCCCATAGCGTCCAATGCAGCCACCGATTTGATCGCGAAGGGCCCGGCCAACCGCGGCGAAAAAATGCCAAAATGTATTCTCCGGCGCCATAATTTCCAAAACTTCCCCACGGTAGCCGTATAAATGGATGTTCTTTTGGATCAGGTAGGAGAAAAAAGTCTCCGACGTGTCCGGCCGCAATACCCGTACCCCAGACCGCATCTTCACCAGCTGCGACGGAATGTACGCCCGATCGCCGTTTAAATAAAAGTAAAGGGTGTGCCCCTCCAGCGACTTGTAGCGCGCTTCGTATACCTTCTCTATCCGCCCGTAGCCGTATATTTTCGAGCGCTCTCCCTTAAAATCGACCTTCTCCAGCCGAATGTCGTAGGTCACATGCCAAATCTGGCTCTCCTTTAGCGCCGGCTCCCCCTCAAAGCGCAGGAAAGCGTAGATCGCCGCAAAAATCATCAGAAATCCGTGGCCAAAAATTTTTTTCCCTTCGTATAACCTCAAGTACAGTGCCCCCAGGAAAATGATGCCCAAAAACGCCATGGGACAAAATTTCGCCCACAATATGCCCGCTGCCAACGGAAAAAAAATGCCCATCAGCGGAATACCAAAGCGACTCATCGAGAAAAACATCAATGCCCAGGCTCTTTGCACGATTTTTAACAAAATGCAAGATATTTTTTAAAATTGTTGCAAAAATTATTACAAGGGTTACTGTCAGCTGTCAGGGCAAAAGCGCGCGGTTCCCGCGCAGGCCAATTTCATTGGCCTCCAAGGCGTCTGCGACGCCTTGGGCTTTTGCCCCAGCCCCCTGGGGCTGTTCTTTGGGACCTATTTTCCGGGAACAAACTCCGGAAATATTTCCCTCGGACAGCGGCTCATTTTTGTTTTAAAAAATATAAAAAATCCTTGCCTAATTTTATTTTTTGCCATCCTCTTGGCGAGCGACGGTACCGCGGTGGCACCCGAGCCCATTAACCCTCAACCTCCCCTGCGGAGTTCAAAAAAATGTCAAATATAATGGAAAAATTACTGGAAGCGAAGCCCATCACGGAGTTGCTTCCGGGGACCGTCGTCCCGGCGGTTATAACGGAAATTGCCGACAATGTGGTGGTGGTCGACATCGGTACGAAGACGGAAGGCAAGATTCCGGCTATGGAATTCAACGATATCAATGATTTTTCGGTGGGGCAGACCATCGATGTTTTTCTAGAGAAATTGGAGGACAGGGAGGGCAATCCCATCGTCTCCTTCGACAAGGCGGAGCAGAAAAAAAATTGGGCTCGCATCGTCGAGAATTGCCCCGAAGGCTCCATCGTCCACGGTAAAATCAAGGGGAAAACGAAGGGCGGTTTAATTGTAAACATCGGCGTGGACGCATTTTTACCGGGGTCGCAAGTGGACACCCAAGCCCCCAAAAACCTCGACCAATACATCGGCCAGACCTACGATTTCAAAATCATCAAAATCAATCTCGAACGCAAAAATATCGTTATTTCCCGCCGCGAACTCATCGAAGAAGAGCGCAAAGAAAAGCGTTCCAAGGCGATGAACAGCATTCAGGTGGGGAACATTTGCCGCGGTGTGGTCAAGAACATTACGGACTACGGGGTATTCGTTGATTTGGACGGGCTCGACGGCCTCCTACACATTACGGATATGTCCTGGGGGCGGATTTCCCATCCCAGCGAATTGGTCCGGGCCGGTGAAGAAATCGAGGTGATGGTCCTGGAGATTGATCCGGAGAAGGAGCGGGTTGCGCTGGGGATCAAACAGACCAAAAATAACCCCTGGGACAACATCGAATACCGCTATCCCATTGGGAGTCGGGTGAAGGGCAAGGTGGTGAATCTCGTGCCCTACGGAGCATTTATCGAACTGGAACCGGGCGTCGAGGGCCTGATCCACGTGGCGGAGATGTCCTGGACCAAGCGCATTAACAAACCGAGTGAGCTTCTAAAAGTGGGCGACGAGATCGATGCGGCGGTGATTGGCATTGAGAAGGCGAACCAGAAGATTGCGCTGGGGATCAAGCAGCTGGAGGAAAATCCCTGGGAAATGGTCAAGCACAACTACCCCGTGGGCGCGCACATCCGCGGCACCATTCGCAATTTGACGAACTACGGTGCGTTTGTGGAGCTGGAGGACGGCATTGACGGGATGATTCACGTTTCGGACATCAGCTGGACGAAGAAGATCAATCAGCCGAGCGAGGTTTTGAAGAAAGGCGACGTCGTGGACGCGATTATCATCGACATCGATCCGGGGCAGCAGCGCATCGCCCTTGGCATCAAGCAGTTGACGAACGACCCTTGGGAGCACATCGAGACGCTCTTCCAAATTGGCAGTCTTGTGGTTGGGAAGGTGGTAAAAATCACTTCCTACGGGGCATTTATCGAGCTCCAGAACGGCATTGACGGGATGGTGCACATCAGTCAGATCGCGGAGGATCGGGTTGAGAAGATCAAGGATGTTTTGGCGATTGGGAA